>NZ_JACJSW010000229.1:0-19670 GCF_014698375.1 Microcystis flos-aquae FACHB-1344
ACACGATTTTTTATCAACTCTTTCAATCATTCCCCTCTATCTTCTTTGAATTAATTCAACTCCCTATCAGCGAAGCGAATAACTACCGCTTTGACTCAGTGGAAGTCAAACAATTTTCTTTTCGTCTTGATGGAGTCTTTCTGCCTCAAAATAATCACCCTAGATTTCATCGTAAAACCGGGGTTGGGACGGGGATAAAGTTATCCCCTCACCCAACCTTACTTACCAACGATTTAAGAAACCGCCACCATTACCCCAGCGCGGTCGGGAATTAAAGAAACCACCACCGTCAGACCAACCATTACGCCAGGGCCGCGCATTAACGAAACTACCACCGCGACCATCTACCCAACCACCGGCACGACTATTCCCCCAACCGCGATTGCCACCATCTCCCCAGCCTAAAGCTTGTAAACTAGGATCGGCAGTACCGGACGGCAGTTGGTTAACCCGTTCGCGTACAGCGCTAGATAGACGACTTAAACGCGCTTCAATGGGATTAGCCTCGTCTGAGGCGGCCTGAGCGGTGCTAGTCAGACCGAAGGCAGATAAAGCGAGAAGAAAGCCGACTAAACCAGTTTTATTGCTGATATTCACCTGAATTTATGCTCCTATTTGGCTTCTTGGGGATTAATTTGGGCGTGTTCGATAACTTTGAAGGCAAAAAACCCCTTTAATAATTCTGGGGGGATGGGAACCATGCCTTGACTACCGAACCAGCGATCGATTTGACTAACGGTGGCCGTATCATTGGTGATGTAATCCTGCATCATTTTAACAATGGCATAGTTGACATCATCCAAAAAAGTAGAGTTATTTTCGGGAACCATGCAAGCGATGCCAAAATTAGCTAGAGCTTCTTCGGGGACGATTTCGTAGATTTTAGGGTTATCTCTGAGGATTGTTCCCGCTAAAGAGATGCTATCCCCCGCTATTGCGTCGATTTTACCGGTTTTTAAAGCTTCGAGGGCTTCTTCTACGGTGCTGTAGGTAGTAACAATTGTCGCTTGCGGTTGTACTAATTTAATCACATCGACGGCCGCAGAAGTGGGAACCAAGGCGATGCGTTTACCGATTAGGGATTGAGGAGTGGAGAGATTGCTGCCTTTTTTAGCTAAAATCCTAATCCCAGAAATGCTGTAACTGATGGAAAAATCGACAACTTTCGCCCTTTCCCAAGTAAAAGCCGTACTACAAGCGATATCGATTTCCCCGCTACGAATGAGATTAATTTTCTCTCCGGGTTGGTTAGCTTCAATCATTTGCAGGGTGACGGGACGACCGAGACGAGTTTCCAATCGTTTTCTAATTCGTTCCAACACATCCATAGAATAGCCGACTAATTCCCCCTTATCATTGATGTAGGAGTAGGGAATCGCATCAAAACGGGTTCCTACGGTCAAAAATCCCGTGCGAGCCACTTTTTCCACCACTGTTTCCGCTAAACTTGCACTAGCGAGGAACATAGGTAATATGCAACCTAGTCCCACTAACTGTAAAATTTTCTTCATAAATCGAGTGCTTGCTCCCGTACAAACATAACTATACTAGAATTCACTAAAAAATCTTCAAGGTTTCCATAATAATTTCTGTGAACTTTTACAAATTAGATGGCGGTTCAAGGCGAATTAATTGACCGTTACCTTCATCGGTGAGCAGGTATAAAAATCCGTCGGGACTTTGACGCACATCCCGCACCCTCTGACCGATGGGAATCGCTTCTTGATTGATAATTTCACCCGATTTATCCACTGACAGACGGCGACTATCCCTGGAAACTAAACCACCAGCGAATAAATTTCCCTGCCAATTAGGAAAGCGATTACCGGTATAAAAGACCAATCCTGAAGGAGCGATCGCTGGTGTCCAAATTGTTTTCGGATCGATCAGATCTGGTCGAGATTTTTTGCGGGAAACTGGGGTATTAGTACCGTACTCTTGACTGGCAGAAACCACTGGCCAACCGTAATTTTTACCTTTTTCAATTAGATTTAATTCATCCCCTCCTTTTGCTCCGTGTTCTGTTGCCCAGACTCGTTGAGTCATCGGATCAAAGCTGATTCCTTGAATATTCCGATGACCATAACTCCAAATTTTAGAACCCAGAAAAGGATTATCTTTCGGTGTGGAACCATCGTCATTGATGCGGATAATTTTACCTAAATGACTTTGCAGATTTTGGGACTGTTTTCTAATTAAATCTCCCGCTAATTGTAGGGGAGGATTACCCCCGTCCCCAATCGCTACCAATAAAGTGCCATCCGGTAGCCATAATAACCGCGAACCGAAGTGTTGAGAGCCGGTTTTTGCCTGGGAAACTTCAAAAATAACCCGCACATCTCGCAAACTTGCACCATCTTGACACTCCCGTCGCGCTCATGCGAGGGATTCTTGGTTCATCGAGTTTCCTTAATCTGACAGGACGTATCCAATCAAACCAGAGGGAATCTCTCCCCAAGCGTATTAGTTTCCGTGTGTCCCACGGTACTTAGTCCCTTTTTGAGAATATTGATAGCGGCGTTAATATCTCTATCTTCTACATAGCCACAATGGGGACAAACATGGGTTCTCGTCGATAGAGATTTAGGGACTTTTTGACCACAATTAGAACAGTTTTGACTCGTGTTATGGGGGGCTACTGCTACCGTAGCCTTACCATATTTAAAACCAAAATATTCTAACCATTGCCGAAAAGTTGACCAAGCCACATCATTAATAGATTTAGCTATTCTAGAGTTTTTTACCATGCCTTGAATATTTAAGTTTTCGTAGGCGATGAAATCGTTAGATTTAATGACGCGCAATGCCTCTTTTTCGACAAAGCCTTTACGTTGCCTACTTACTCTTAAATGTTTTCTAGCATATCTCTTTCTAGCTTTTTGGTAGTTGTTTGATTGGGGTTGACCTTTTCTAAACTTTTTAGATTTTTTCCGATTTAGACGGTTTAATCTTTTTTCTGCCTGGCGATAGTATTGCGGTATCTCTACCGTTTCCCCATCACTGTTAGCGTAGAAAACTTTTAAACCTACATCCAATCCCACACATCTTTTTGTTGGTTCTAGGGGTTTAGCATATTCCCGAATATCAACGCTTAGACAGAATTGGACATAGTAACCATCCGCTCGTTTAACAATTCTAACTCGTTTAATTTGGTCTAGAGGATAAAAGTTTAGGTCTCTAGTTCCTTTTAGTTTAACCGTCCCAATGTTTTTCTTATCTGTGAAAGTTATTTTCTTTCTATCCTCTGATAGTTTCCACCCACAGTTTTTATATTCCACAGAACGATTATTTTTCTGAAACTTGGGATAGCCTTTTTTACCTTTTATTTTTTTCTTACAATTGTCATAGAAACGGGCAATAGCTGACCAGGCCCGTTCGGCCGATGCTTGTCTAGCCATAGAATTTAGAGTATCGACAAACTTGAACTGCTTGGCGAGAACTGCACAATATTTATTGAGAGAATATTTATCGATTTTGTCTTCCCTCTTGGCATCCATCCAAAGCCTTAAAGCCTTATTACGGATGAATTGTACTGTACGAATAGCTTCATCTATGGCAGAACACTGACTTGGTTTGACCACGGCTTTCATTTCTAAGACAATCATTGTTTATCGACCTCAAACAACTTATTTTATGTTAACCTGTACAGCATAGATTGTCAAGATTTTAGTCGTGCTTCGCTGTTTTATATTGGTCGGGGTTTCATCCCGTCCCTAAGCGCGAGGGTCTTCACCCCGACATTTGAGATAAACCGCACGAGCGACGCGGGTACGATTAGCCTCCCGGTCTCCGTGAGCATAAGTTAGATAAATCCAGCGATTTTGGGCAAATTGGGGATGAATTGCCACATCGAGCAGTCCTCCTTGTCCGACGGCAAAAACTTCGGGAACTCCAGCGATGGCTTTTGGGTCTAATTTGCCCTCTCTAACCACTCTTAAACGACCGGGACGCTCTGTGATCAGGATTTCCCCGTTAGGTAGCCAAACCATCGACCAAGGATGCTCTAAACCCTCGATTACGGTCACTTTTTGCCATTGATTTCTCTGGGAATTATTCGCCGAAGTCAATACATTTGTGCCTTGACAACTGGAGATAATTATAGTAAGCAAAACGCTAGATACTAAAGGCGAGAAAATGCGATTGAGAGAATTAAGCATTAGTTGGTAACTCCCCAAGTTTTCAGCAGATAAATATAATTATATCGACTCCATTTTGAGTAGTTGTTTCAGAAAAGTTAAGAGATTTTGTAGTGATGGTATTTGTGTTGAAGTTTGCTCGCTAATCCACCGATCATCGGAAATAGTTGCGGTCATTAAAGAGATAGGGGATAATTATTTTAGATACTTTCTGTTTTTTCTGACTTGCTTTTATAAGTATCTTGAGTCAGATAGCGGATACGAGATTTCAGAAATTCAGCGACTCCATAAATTTCATCAAGACTGTCTATATTGGTGGTTGCTTCTTTACCAGTTTCGACGTTATCGGGAATACTGATTGATTTCTTGCCAGTTTTTTCATGGAAGCGCAGACGACAGACTGTTTTGGTTACTTTTCCATCTAAGTTGATACCAAAATAACTTCTAGTGTCTTTGAATTGAATGCGTGCGGTATTGATTTCTTCCCGTAGAATTGATTTAATAATGTAAAATCCTTCCAATTCTTCGGGGGTCGTATTAATTTTATCTTCCCCTGTTTCTCCTGGTGGAGTACCGTCTGCTGGTGGTGTATCAGGAGGATTTGGTTCAGGTTCTTTTCCTAAGACTTCCTCAAATTTTTCTTTGATGATATCATTGATATACTCTTTGAGAGAATGCTTAATAATTTCTGTGAATTTTTCGACAACCGATGCAGTTCTCACCCCAGAATACACATGACTAACAAAAAACTTAACAAATTCGGGGGAAGGATCATTTAATTGCTGGGCAATCACTTTTTTAACTTCTTTTGTGTACAATAAATTGCGAGCAACCTCTTCTAGTTCGTCAGAATTAAAGCTAGATTTAGAAAATCGTTTTAATTCGTTAACAGAAGAGTCGTCAAAGTCGAGAATGTTAAACCCAAAAAATGGCTTATCGTCCATGATATTATCCTTGACGATATCCGTATAAAACCGATAGATAATCCCATTAGTTAAAACTCCAAAGTTAGCTCCAGTTGCATTAAAATATCGATGCAGTTGGGAACTATGTTTAGGATGCTCAAGATTTTGATGACAGCTTTTACATTCCATCAAAATAATCGGTTGATTGTCCAAACAAATAGCATAATCTACTTTTTCCCCTTTTAATCCAGTTAAATCGGCACTATATTCGGGGTGAACTTCCATGGGATTGAATACATCGTAACCCCATGCTTGCAAAAAAGGCATAATAAAAGCTGTTTTGGTTGCCTGTTCGTTTTGGATTTGAGAACGAGAGGTTTCAACTTTTTGAGCAATTTCTTTGAGTTTATCGATTTCCATGATAGCCTCATTATCTAGGATGTGTGGGTTCTCAGCCTAACCATAATTTAACCTTTTTTTTACATCAGGGTCAAGCATTTTTTACTGTCATCATCATTAATTCAAAAATATTTACACTAATCCAGTGCCATCCGGATATTTTATGCTATCATTCCTAGTAACGGGTTATTTTTCTTATGTCGCCATTTGCTCAAAGACAATGCTTGCTTTAGAACAGCTTTATGAACGGGAATATGATCGCTGGTTAAGTGAGACGATCGAGTTATTAAAAAATCGTCAGTTAGATCAGTTAGATTACGAACATTTAATCGAGGAGTTGGCAGCTTTGGGACGAAGCGAAAAAACTGCTGTTAAAAGTTTAAGTTTACAAATAATAATCCATCTCCTAATCTATCAATTTTGGACAACAGAAAGAGAAAGAAATAGTAATCATTGGGCGGCAGAGATTATCACTTTTCGAGTACAATTAGAAGATAAGCTCACCACCAATTTAAGCAAATTTCTAGAACTAGAGTTAGACAATATCTATGAAAACGCTCGCTTAATTGCCGAAAAAAAGACAGGATTAAAAAATTTACCGATAATTTGTCCCTACTCTCTGAGACAAATTCTTGAGAAACAGTGGTTTCCCGATACAGATAATCAATAAACTCTCAAAAATATGGACTCTCACAACAGTGAACCGATTATAATTGCCGAAGCTGTGGAAAAATGGTACGATAACCGCTTTCATGCTTTGCGGGGAGTCAATCTCACCGTTAATAAACAGGAAGTTGTCGTGATTATGGGGCCGTCCGGTTCGGGAAAATCCACCTTTATTCGCACTTTTAACGGGTTAGAATCTTATCAAAAAGGCCGCATTATTATTGACGGAATAACTGTGTCCCACAACCTCAAAAATATCGAGGCAATCCGTCAGGAAGTCGGCATGGTTTTTCAACAATTTAACCTATTTCCCCATCTGACGGTATTAGATAATGTCACCCTTGGTCCGATGTGGGTGCGCGGTTGGAAAAAAGCGCAAGCGGAGGAAATAGCCAGAAAACTCCTCGAAAAAGTTGGTATTCTCGAACAAGCGCTTAAATATCCCCCCCAGTTATCGGGAGGACAACAGCAGCGGGTGGCAATCGTTCGCGCTTTGGCCATGCAGCCGAAGGTGATGTTATTCGATGAACCCACCTCAGCTTTAGACCCAGAAATGGTGCGAGAAGTCTTGGAAACGATGCAAAGTTTAGCCAAATCCGGGATGACCATGGTTTGTGTCACCCACGAGGTAGGATTTGCGCGAGAAGTGGCCGATCGAGTGGTATTTATGGATCAGGGTTTAATTTTGGAAATTGCCCCCCCAGCAGAATTTTTTAATAATCCTCAATCCGATCGAACTCAGCAATTTTTAGCAAAAATTCTTTGATTTTCCATGACTTGCTCTGCAAAATTAAGTTATCGAGCAGCTATCGAGTCAAAATATCTAAAACCTCAGATAAATTTGACATAATCTTAGGTTTTATCGATAGTATATTTGTCCCTTGTTTTTTTCTCCTCCTGTCTCCTTACCTAACGGAAGATTTTGGATTTTTGCCAAAAATCTATTATTAAACCATCTCTTTTTCTTCTTCTACCTCCACTAAAAGGGGAACGAGATTTTCATTTAAACGACCGGCTCGAATTAATTCTGCGTAGGTATTAGCTTCGATATCAAGTAAAGTATCTTGAAATTGTTCGGCCACCACATCTTTTAATTGTGGGTGTTCCTGTAGTAATTTTTGCAACTGATCCCCCAAGGACTTTAATTGTCCTTCCACCAGAGTTTTTTTGTGGCGATAAAATTCGGGATCGATATCGGGAAAACGTTCTGGTTGTTGCAGATAATTAGACACCCTAGTTAAAGCAATTTGACGAGCAATTAAGGCCGAATATTCGGTGCGAATCGGTTGATCACCGATAAGATTGAGGGCATTTAACAGCCATTGTATAGATAATCCTTGCACCAATAAAGTAAATAAAACCACCCCAAAAACCACGTCAATAATTTCTTGACGGTAGGGGATAGACGTAGGAACACTTAACGCTAGGGCGATCGAAACCGAACCGCGCAATCCCCCCCACCATAACACCGTTCTTTCCTTGAAACTGATCTTATTGCCCGTAATTAGGTTACTAATTCCCCCTAGTCCAAAAATTGAGAACAGACGGGAAACCACCATAGCGGCGATCGCTATTAAAATACCGGTTAAGTGACTGCCGAGACTCTCAAAACGGGTTTGATCACCGATCAATAAAAAGATGATGGAATTGACAAAAAAGGCGATAAATTCCCAAAATTCGCTAACTACCAGGCGCGTGCGGGGACTCATACCAATGCGCGAACCGAGATTACCGAGAATAATCCCGACAATTACCACCCCAATCACACCGGATCCGCCTAATTTTTCCGTGACGAGATAGGTTCCATAGGCAGAAACTAGAGTCAGAGACTGTTCCACAAAAGGCAAATCGAAGCGTTGGGTAAGGTAGGAAATGCCGAAACCGATCACGCAACCCACACCGATCCCAATCCCCACAAAGGTGCAGAAACGAGCGATCGTCACCGGGACGGAAAAGGTATCGACTCCCAAGGGAATACCCACCAAGAGGACGAAAGCGACCACAGCGACCCCATCATTAAAGAGACTTTCCCCTTCCATCAGGATCGTTAGTTTTTTACTGGCCCCCAATTCTTTAAATAGGGCAATCACAGAGACGGGATCGGTGGCAGCTAGGGCAGCACCCAACAGAAAAGCGATCGATAGGGGTAAATTAGCAAAGATATGTAGGGGATAGGCGACTCCCAAAACGGAGATAATTACCCCGATAACGGCAAAAAGGACGATAGTAACCCAATATTCCTTTAATTTAGCCCAAGGAATATTCCAAGCGGCTTCAAAAAGGAGGGGAGGCAGAAAAATTTCCAGAATTAATTCCGGGGAAAGATTAACTAGACGCAAATCTAAAAAAGCTAAACCCATACCGACAATAACTAACAGCAGGGTGTAGGGAATTTTGCGGAGGAAGGCAACGGTTCTCGATAAAGTGGCGACACTCAAGGAAATGGTCAAAACTAGCAGGAATTGCTCTAAATTATGAGCGATCGCCTCGTTAGCAGTAGATTCTAGACTCATTATTTTCAGTTATCAGAGATGGGAGTGGGGTGTGGGGTGTGGGGTGTGGGGAAGTGGGGGGGTGGGGAGGTGGGGAAGTGGGGTGATGGGGAAAGTGGGGAGACCACTTTGTGCGCGTTGCGGGGGGGAAGTGGGGAGGTGGGGGAATTTCAACTAAAACCCTAAAACCCCAAAACCCTAAAACCTAACACCCTAGTCATTCGGGGACTGAGGAGAGATTTTCAAAGAGGAAATGGCCCCTTCTTCTATCGGGGTTTCTGATGTATTCCTTTCCCCATCGAGAGAAGGGGTTTTTTTGCCGCCAGAACCGCCACTTTTCGGGGGTTTCGAGGAGAGGAATTGGGCCTCGAACTGTTTGATCAGCACATACAACACCGGGACGAGAAATAAACTCAACACAGTGGAAATCAGATAACCGCCTAGGATTGCAGTTCCCAGAGACCAACGACTCATCGCCCCGGCGCCGGAAGCGATAACCAAGGGCAAGAAACCGACTAAACCGGAAATAGCCGTCATCAGAATCGGTCTTAAGCGTTCCGTCGAGGCCCGGGCTGCCGCATCGGGAATACTTAAACCCAAAGTACGGGACTGGTTAGCGAATTCCACGATCAAGATGGCATTTTTAGCCGCTAAACCGATCAACATGACCAAAGCCACCTGAGCATAGATATTATTATTCACCGCCGGGAACAGACTACCCACTTGTAGGAAATTCGCCCGCAACAGTAAGGCCCCCATGGCACCTAGGATCGCTAGGGGAACGGTAATCATGATGATAATCGGGTCAATGTAGCTTTCGTACTGGGCTGCAAGGACGAGGAAAACCACGATAAAGGCTAATCCGAAGATAACTGGGGCAGCCCCGGCGGAAGTTTTTTCTTGGAAAGCTGTACCCGTCCAAGCGTAACCGAAACCGGGCTGCAGGACTTTCCGACAAACATCTTCCATCACTGCGATCGCCTGTCCCGTACTAAAACCGGGGGCGGGACTACCCTGAACGTTAATCGAGGGATAGAGGTTAAAGTTAGTGATAATCGGTGGATAGGTGAAGCGTTTGACGCTAACCAAACCCGATAGGGGAATATTGGCCCCGGTACGGGAACGGACGTAAAGACGGTTAATATCTTCAGGATTAGAGCGATAATCCGCTTCTGCTTGGGCAAAGACTCGATACAAGCGATCGCCTAAGACGAATTGATTGACGAAGTTGGAACCGAGATAGGTTTGCAGGGTACCGAAAACGGCCTGCATATCGACGTTTTGCGCCTGTAGCTGGTTGCGATTGATGGAAAGTTCCAGCATCGGCGTGTCGGTGGTAAATTGGGTGAAAATTCCCGATAATTCCGGTCTTGTTCGGGCCTCGGCCATGACGTTATTAGCGTTGGCAATCAAAGCGTCCATGGGGAAAGAAGCGCGGTTTTGGATAAATAACTCGAAACCGCCGGTAGAACTTAATCCATCCACGGGGGGCGCATTAACGGCGAAAGCGCGAGCATCTGGGACTTTAGTGGCTAATTGTTGGTTAATTTTCCGCAGAACCCCGAAAACCGACTTATCTTCGCCGGGCCGTTCCGACCATTCTTTTAACTTGACAAAAAATAGCCCTTGGTTGCTGCCACTTCCGGCAAAACTAAAGCCCGCCATACCGACAAAGTGTTCGATTTCTTCGATACCGTCGAGAATTTCTTCGTTAATCTGACGGATAACCTGGTCGGTGTAGCGCAGGGAAACCCCGGGGGGTGCTTGCACCAAAACGAAGGCATAACCTTGGTCTTCTTCGGGGATAAAACCCTGGGGAGTGGTGCTATAACTCCAAGCTGTGAGAAAGAGGGCGGCGATAAAGAAGGGTAACACTAAAAAACGGATGCGGATCAGAAATTCGATCGAGCGTCGATAGCCTTCTTTAACTGCGTTGAAACCCCGATTAAAGCCCTCGAAAAACAGTCCCAAGGGGCCGCGGGTGCGTTGGGGCGCTTTCATGATAATCGCCGACATGGTGGGGGAAAAACTGAGGGCGTTAAAGGTGGAGATGATAATTGAAGCGGAGATGATGACGGCAAATTGTCGATAAACGATCCCCACCGTACCGGGGAAGAAGGTGACGGGAATAAAAACTGCCAGCAGTACAAGAGAACTAGCAATCACCGCCGAGGTTAACTCGCCCATGGCATCGAGGGCAGCTTGAAATGGCCGCATTCCCTGCCGTAATTTTTCCGATACCGCTTCTACGATCACGATGCCGTCGTCCACCACTAAACCGGTGGCCAGAATGACGGCAAACAAGGAGAGGTTATTGAGAGAATAGCCTAAAGCCAGGGCGACGGCCATGGTTCCGATCAAAGATACGGGAATAGCGATCGCCGGAATGATCGTGGTGCGCCAATCCTGAAGGAAGATAAAAATGACGAGAATAACCAGTAAAATCGCCTCAACCAGAGTGCTAAAGGCTTCTTCCAGGGAAGCGGCGACAAAAGCCGTATTATCGAGGGTAATGGCGATATTTAACCCCGGGGGGAAACTTGGTTCTAGTTCCGCCATTTTTTCTTTTACCAGTTTGGCAGTATTCCAAGCGTTGGAACCGGGTAACTGATAGACGATATAGACAACGGCGGGGGATTTGTCGAAATAGGCGGCGGTACTGTAGCTTTCGGCTCCGATTTCTGCGCGTCCTACGTCTTTAATTCGGATTAAATCGCCATTTTCCCCGACTTTGACGACAATATTTTCCGCTTCCTCCCCGGTGGCAACCCTACCAACGGCGCGAATGGCGATCTGGAATTGCTGCTCTTCGGGACTGGGATCACCGCCAATTGTCCCCGCACCCACCTGAATATTCTGTTCTCGGATCGCCTGTACTACTTGTTCCGCCGATACACCCCTAGCGGCTAAAGCATCGGGATTAAGCCAAAAACGTAGGGCGTATTCCCTCTCCCCGATGATTGTTGTACTACCAACCCCCTCGATCCGGCGAATCTCGGCATCGATGACCCGATCGACAAAGTTACTTAAAAAGACCGTATCGTAGGGATAATTGCCCTTTTCGTCCGGTTTGGCGGAAATCCCGTAGGCAAGGGTAACGCTGGGGGATTGGGTATTGGTTGTCACCCCCTGCCGGTTCACTTCTTCAGGTAAACTAGCGGCCGCAGTACTGACACGGTTTTGTACCAAGACTTGGGCAATGTTACGATCCATTTCCACCGGGAAAAAGACATTCACCGTACTTTGTCCGGTGTTGGTACTCTGGGACTGCATATAAACAATCTGTTCTGTCCCGTTAATCTGGCGATCGAGTACCGTGGTAACGTTATCCTGTACGGTTTTGGCATCGGTTCCCAAATAGTTGGCATTTACCGCTACCTGAATAAATGCCAACTGGGGCAGTTTTTCTAGGGGTAAAAAGGGAACAGCGATCGCACCGATCAAAACGATTAAAATCGAGCAAACTGTGGTCAGAACGGGTCTTTTAATGAAGGTATCGGCAATACTAAGGATCATAGGGCGTTACTGGTTCATTTTTTCTAGGATAGTTGCGGCGGTGGGAGATTTACGAGTCAGATAATTAAATATTAATAGTTTAAAGATGGTATCTAGGATAACGGGAACCGTGGCCACAAACAAGCTAATAAATGTAATATTCTCGCGCCAACCAAAGTGCCGGAACAAAGTTTCTAAGATTACCGTCCAACCCTCCGCCGAGTGAAACCCGACAAATATATCGGTAAAGAGAATAAAGATAAAGGCTTTGGTTATATCATTTAAGCTGAGAAAATAACGACTAACATAAGCTCGCGTAATTGCCAATTGTTGACGACCAAAAATTAAGATCGCAATAAAGGCTATTAATCCAGTGATATCGGAGAGTAAGTTTTTCCAACCATCTTGACTTTCATAACCCGCTTCTCTGAATAATTCCTCGACCTGTTCCCGAAAATTTTCTTCTGATTCATGCCCTGCTTTTACTACTCCTAAAACCTGCTTGATTTCTTCAATTTCTTGAAGTCTAGCAAATTCCCTGAGATATTTTTCGCCAATTTCCTGAGAAATATAAACTTCTGATATTTTCGCTCTATCCACACCAAAATAGTTTAAAACAGGGCTAAAAATAAAGTTCCTACTAATAACCTGCACCAAGAGAGGAACTAAAATAATAATCAGGATAAAACGAATAGCAATACGTTGCTGTTGTCGCAGGGTACGGAGTTGTTTAATAACGGTTTGTTCGTATTCTGGGGTTAATTCTTGCTGGAAGTTAAAAAATTTATTACTGGTTGCAGGAGAAATTATCTGGTTATCTTTATCCCTGGGGTTATCACCAGTGAGATTGGTATTAGGCAGATTTGGGGTTTGATTATTCGGTAATGGGGGCAGCAATTCCCCTAAATCTAGGCGATATTTACCGATAATATCCTCGATCGCCTTTAAAGTCTCTAAGATGTTATTATTTTCTGGGTTAGTTTGCGGATTGATAAAATTACCCAGACGCACTTGAGTTAAATCGAAACGTATCTGTAATAATTCTCGCTCTAGGGTACTTTGAAAGTAATCATAAACACTTTTTCCTCCCAGGGCAGCCGGGGAAATTTTTTGTCCCCCAAAATGTTTATCTTCGATCGCTTTAATTTTCAGTGCTCTCTGATAAGCTGATTCTAAGGCCACTAAAGAGCGTTTTTCTACCCATTTATTAATTCGATTCCAAGGCACGGCTATAATCCTCGCTTTTCTTTCATCACAATCACCACGGTAAGCTATCAGCCTTGGCTAGCTCTCAACTTTAGAGAAATATCCATAATATTACATTTTGGGCCGATTGGCTGCACCCCCACCATTGGTGAAATACAGTGTTTCTCATCAAGATAAAGTGTAACCTAATTTGTTATCGACGACCAATGACTGACTCCCTAAAACAAAAACTTTCTAGCTCTCCCTTAAGATAACTGCTCTAATTAAACTTAGCAATAAATTTTAGAGATTGAATGTTCCTCGACAAATAAACTATAGTTACTTTGAAAGATTTCAGGAGTAAATTTATTAGCCTGTTGCCGACAATTTTCTGGAGCAATTTTATCACCGTGATCAACAAAATATTTAACCGCTTCTACCAAAGATTGGGGATTTTGTTCCCCAAAAAGTAATCCTGTTCCCTGGAGAGAATTTTCCCGCAGATCCCGCACGGTTTCTAAAGCACCTCCAGCGGCAAATGCAATCACGGGAGTGCCACAAGCTTGCGCTTCCACTAAAGCAATACCAAAATCCTCACAAGCAGCATAAATAAACGCTTTTGCTTTCGACATATATTCTGCTACCATTTGATCGGACACTGCCCCTAAAATCTGAATATTATCCCTTGCTAACTGACGAATTAAAGCCATCTGTGGACCATCTCCAATAACTATTAAAGGTAATCCCAATCGATTAAATGCTTCCACAATTAAAGGGACTTTTTTATAACTAACCAAACGAGAAACTACTAAATAAAAATCTTCTTTTTTCTCTTGGTAGGGAAAACGCTCGATTTGTACGGGAGGATAAATAACTTTTGCCTCCCGTCGATAACAGCGCCAAATTCGTCTAGCGGTGTGGTGGGAATTAGCCAGAAAATAGTCCACACGATTAGCAGAAATCACATCCCACTGACGCAACCCATGCAAAAGATAACGGGTGAAAATACCGGGTAATCCCTGTCCTAACTTACTATTAGCCAGATAGTCAAAAGTTAAATCCCAAGCATAACGCATCGGAGTGTGACAATAACAAATGTGAACCTGATCCGGTCGTATTAAAACCCCTTTAGCCACACAATGGGAGGAGGATAAAATTACATCATAATCCTCTAAATTTAACTGCTCGATCGCTAGGGGAAGAAAAGGTAAGTATTTTTGGACGCCATTGCTCGCTTTCGGGAAATTTTGCAGAAAAGTTGTCCCGATCGAGCGACCATAGAGATAACTATCGGGATTAGTGGACTCAAAATCGATCAAAGCGTATAAATCCGCCTCTAGACATTGTAAAATCTCCTTAACCACTAATTCCGATCCCCCCGTCGCCTTTGGGGTTAACCACTCGTGAACCAGAGCGTACTTCATAGGATAATCAATAATCTCAGCCTTGACATACTCCCACCGTCAAGCTAGGCTGTGACGGGGGATTCTTTCCACATTGCTGTTAGAAATTCCTTGTTCAACGAGACAGCTTAGATTCTCAATGTCTCCACTGAAAACCCAGAGGTCGGACTCTCCCAAGGCGTTTGGGTCGGTTTCTGTTTGCCCAACAGTACCGTTGAGATAATTTCCCAAATATTTCAACCCTTTTTTAAGAATATTTATTGCTGCATTATGATCCCTATCTAAGACTGTTTGACAGTTAGGACATTGATGAGTTCTAGTGCTTAAGGTTTTTTGAACTATCGTCCCACAAACTGAACAATCTTGGCTAGTAAAATGCGGTGGTACAGCAACACAAACAATCCGATAAATCTTGGCAAAATAATTCAACCATTCGGTGAATTGATACCAAGAAGCATCACTGATTGACTTGGCCAGCTTACGGTTTTTGACTAAGTTTCTTACCTTTAAAGCCTCGTAGACTACCAGATCATTAGACTGGACTAACGCCAAAGCGTCTTTAATTGCTTTGTCTTTACGTTGTCTTGACACTTTAAGATGAAGCCTAGCTACTTTTATCCGTTGCTTGTGATAGTTTTTAGACTGTTTCTTTCCTTGACGAAACTTTTTGGATAATCGTCGTTGTGCTTTTCTAAGTCGTTTTTCTGACTTGCTTAAATAACGTGGATTCTCTACGGTATTGCCTTGAGCATCGGTATAAAATTCCTTTAACCCTAAGTCAATTCCTGTTATTTTTCCCGTTGGTTTATGGTATTCTTGCCTTTCTACGTCAATCAAAAACTGGCAATAATAGCCATCGGCACGTCTAACAACTCTTACCCGTTTAATCTGTTGCTCTGAATAATAAACTAAGGTCTTTTGACTACACCATAAATCAAATTCTCCTGCTTTAAAGCCATCAGTAAATCTGATTTTACGTCGATCATCAGATAGTTTGTAGCCCGTTAGTTTATACTCAACCGAACGGCTATGCTTTTTGAACCGAGGAAACCCCTTTTTCCCTGGTATTTTGGCATGACAATTCTGGTAAAACCGATTAATTGATTGCCAGGCTCTATCAGCAGCTGATTGACGAGCTTGAGAGTTTAATTTATTAACCCATGGTGTCTCTTTATTGTTAGCTAGTACCGCGCAAAGCTTTTGGAGGTCATTGCGGGTTGTTCCTTTATTTTCTCTCCAATGACGAACACAAGAGTTACGCACAAACTGAGAAGTTCTGATAGCTTCATCAAGTCGGTGATATTGCTCTGGTGTTCCGTTTTTTAGCTTTGCTTCTACGACTAGCATCTAACAATCCTCGACCCTTGGCTAAGTTAAGTATAGCACAGTTTACCCACAGATGGTGGAATTAAATTGTTCTATGGGGTCAACGTCGAGCGAAGTGGCCTCCGAAGCTCCGCGGAAGAGTCGAGACGTTGATATTCTGGTCGGATTTCATCCCCCGCAAAGGTGAGTATCTTGTCGAAAAATGTAGCGGGGGCATTCATCCGACATTTTAGGTAATTATAGCAGTAAGGGATCAGCAGTTTAATAGTTCACTTTCCGGCTTTCTCTTCCCCAAAATTACCGATGCCTATCCGATCACGGTAAAAAACACCAGAAAGAAATTATTAAATTTTTCCAGAAAAATTGCAAAGTTTAGTAAAAATTACTAGCCAGATCAGATGATCGAATTCATAATGGGGATCAAGGAAAAAATAGGCTTAAACGGATTGGGATCAAGAAAAACTAGCTTGATATACAGAAGATAACTAATTAATGAGGTTTGCTATGATCACCCTGCAACAAGTACGCTGTCCTAATTGTGGAAATTTTGCCGAAAGACAGCATATTTTAGAACACCATCTCGTTAGCACCGCCTGTTCTCACTGTGATTATCTGTTAATTAGTTGCAGTCTCACGGGAAATGTACTAGAGTGCTATGCGCCCGGTATTGGTTTAAGAAGTTAACGCCGCTCCCTAGCCAGATCGAAAATGTCTTGTCAAAATTAAAGTGGAGAAGACAAAATCAAGGAGCTAAATAGCCATGGGGGGTAATTTCTTCAAGGGAGCGATCGCCTTGGGGGTAATAGCGGGGATGATGGGATTTACCAATCCATCCCAAGAACTTTACACCGAATACGCCGCGGAAAGACTCCTCGCTCATGCCGACAAAATCGCTTGCGAGAAAATTAGTCTCTGTGACTCGATCGATTCTTTGCCAGTGGCAGCCAGAAATATCATCAAAAATCAAATCTTAAAACCAGCGATCGAAACCTCTAGTCAACGGCAAAATTTAGGTGTGTTCAGTATTTACACCACAGAAGTACCGGGGGTAGCTAAAATTAGAACTCTTGGCGCTTTTGGGCATTTCTTGACTTTCTCGGAGACTTAGGCTTTGATTAGTGCCGGTTTAACCGCTACCGGCTTAATAATGAGTTAAGATAATCATGTTAACCCGCGATTTGAGCGATAGAGTCGTCAAGAATACAGATTAATGCTGCCTAACCGTGTTTAATTTTCTGCCCAGTCTCCGAGAAGCGATCGCCCGTTGGTGGTCTGAATTCACTCTCCAAACTAAATTGATGGCTGCGGCTACTTTAGCCGTTTCTTTGTTGATGAGTGCTTTAACCTTTTGGGCGGTTAACACAATCCAGCAGGATGTCCGTCTCAATGATACCCGTTTTGGCCGGGATTTAGGGCTGTTATTAGCCGCTAATGTCTCCCCCCTCATTGCTGAGGACAATTTAACTGATTTAGCCCGTTTTTCAGCCCGTTTTTATAGTAGTACCTCCAGTGTGCGTTATTTGATCTACGCTAACGAGGAGGGTGAAATATTTTTCGGTATTCCCTATTCTACCGCCGAAGTTAAGAACTCCCTGACGATCGAGCGTCGCATTCAATTACCGGAAAATTATGGCGAAAATGGGGAAACTCCCCTCATCCGTCAGCATAAAACCCCCGACGGTGAAGTAACCGATGTCTTTGTTCCCTTAAATCACGAAGGCAAATATTTGGGAGTATTAGCGATCGGAATCAATCCTAACGCTATTGTGGTGGCTTCTTCTAATCTAACCCGTGATGTTACTATTGCCGTTTTTGTCTCGATTTGGGCCATGGTGATTCTCGGGGCAGTTTTTAATGCTTTAACTATCACCAAACCAATCAAGGAGTTATTAGTCGGGGTCAAAAATATTGCAGCGGGAAATTTTAAGCAGCGCGTTGATTTACCCCTGGGAGGAGAGTTAGGGGAATTAATTCTCAGTTTTAATGAAATGGCGGAAAAGTTAGAACGATACGAAGAACAAAATATCGAAGAAATGACCGCCGAAAAAGCCAAACTAGATACGTTAATGTCTACTATTGCTGATGGGGCAATTCTCTTAGATACTAACTTTCAATTATTATTAATTAATCCCGCAGCTCGGGAAATATTTGGCTGGGAAGATCGAGAAATTATCGGTCAAAATGTTCTAGAGCTTTTTCCTTCGGAGTTAACGGTTAGACTAACTAAACCTCTCTATCAAATTTCGGCAGGAGAAACCCTCCAGCCAGAAGAATCGGCTAATCAAAATCAGAAAAATGCTGTTATTGATCAGGAAAATAATAACTATTCCCCAGCAGAATTTAGATTATCTTTAACTAACACGAAAACCCGGACAATTCGCCTTTTGTTAACCCAGGTATTCGATCAGTATCGGGAGAATGTCCGGGGAATTGCCATGACGCTACAGGATATCACCAGAGAAACAGAATTAAATGAGGCAAAAAGTCAATTTATCAGCAATGTTTCCCATGAGTTAAGAACCCCTTTATTTAACATCAAATCTTTTATTGAAACCCTGACAGAATTTGGTGAGGATCTCAGCGATACAGAAAAAAGAGAGTTTTTAGAAACCGCTAATCATGAAACCGATCGCTTAACTCGTTTGGTTAATGATGTTCTCGATCTTTCTCGGTTAGAATCCTCCCGTAACTATAACTTAGATGCGATCGATATCGGACAATTAATCGAACAAACCCTAAGGACCTATCAACTCAATGCTAGGGATAAAGGACTAGAATTAAGCTCGGAAATTGAAGCCAATTTACTACCAATTTTAGGTCATTATGATCTACTTTTACAGGTATTAACTAATCTAGTCGGTAACTCCCTAAAATTTACTCCTGCTGGCGGTAAAGTGGTGATTCGTGCCTATAAAATAACCAGAGATAATCCCCAAGAAACTCCCAAAATTCGCGTGGAAGTATCCGATACTGGTATTGGCATCGATGCCGAGGATCAAAGTGCCATATTCGATCGCTTCTATCGGGTAGAAAATCGCGTTCATACCCTAGAAGGGACGGGATTAGGATTATCGATCGTCAAAAATATTATTGAAAAGCACTATAGTCAAATTAATTTGATTAGTGAAGTGGGAATTGGCACAACTTTCTGGTTCGATCTAGACTTATATCAAGGCTTGATCGCCAGCAAGAAAATTAACGACGTGAGTTTATAAAAGCCAAAGCAATACTGCCCAAAATCAGGGTTAATAATAGCAATAATCCCTTATTTCTGAGACACCAATTTTTAAAAACCCTAGAGAGAGGGAGGGGAGGAATTTTTTCTGCTATCATTTGGCTATTTTTGTATAAAGTGCAGCTACTAGCGTAGGGACGTTGGGGAAAATTACAGCTATCATCGCCATGATAAAGACAAGTTTGACATAAAAACTCGCCGGTGACAGCTTGATGCAGGGTCATGCCGGGATGACCATAGGCCTTGAAAATATTAGCACAGTAGGGACATTGCAAGGCTTGACTATCGACCTTGTGCTGACAACGAGGACAGGTAATCATCGGAAATTTTGGGTCTGAAACCCCGCCGTTCTAGGTTGGCTTTACGTTAGAATTAAAAGGCCAGTCTCGAAAACCAAGTGGACGGCGCAGCACCTTGAAAACTCGGCT
>NZ_JACJSW010000023.1:0-27949 GCF_014698375.1 Microcystis flos-aquae FACHB-1344
CCACATTGAACCGAGAGATACGGCATCAGCGAAGGTAATTGAGAACCGAGGAAAAAATGCGGTCGGACTGACCGTGTTAGAAAACGCTCGCGGAGGCGATTTGACGGGGATCGACCGGTTAAACCAGGTCGATCTAGTTAAAAGCCTAAGAACCGAGAATCCCCCGCTACACCGCGCTCCGCGGTTAGCGGGGGAGAGTCAATGACGACCGAATCGTGACGACTGGCCCCCCAAAACGAAAAATTAGTACCTCACTATTAAGATGACTGCCACAATCGGAAACAATACTTAAACAAAATGGCAATGCTTCAACAGAGCGCCTTCAAGTAGGGGATGATATTCTTTTTCGGAGATAGTATAGGCCCCAAATCTAGCCAGATGGGGATTTTGCATTTGGGCATCAAATAGACAGAAATCCCGTTCTCTGAGGTGTTCGACTAACTTGACCATGGCTACCTTAGAACCATCGGGAATTTTATAGAACATCGATTCCCCGATAAAAACCCCGCCAATGGCCAAACCTAAAATCCCCCCCGCTAATTGATCCCCTTGCCAAGTCTCGAAACTGTAGGCCCAACCGGCCTGGTGTAATTGCTGATAGATTTGGATTAACTGCGGGGAAATCCAAGTCAGCGAGCGATCGGCACAACCGGCACAAACCCCAACAAAATCGCGGTTAATAGCCACGCTAAAGCGATTTTGATTCAAAACTCGTTTTAGGGACTTGGGATACCTAAAACGCCGATCTAGAGGGATAAGAGCGCGATTTCTACTAGAATACCAATCCAATCGCCCCCCCTCATCGGCCATGAGAAAGTAACCGCGTGCGTATCCTTGTATAATAGAGACGGTATCCACGACTCCCTCCAAGAATTCAGTCTTGTAGCCTGATCATTCTCTAATTATGCCCGATCATCCCGCACCAATTCCGCCTATCACTTTACCACCAATCGAAAATCCCCAACAGGAACAAACTTGGCTGCGCACCGCTTTACATCGTTGGTTAGATGCGGAATTTATTCCCGAAGCTATTAATGAAACTATCGCTGAACGTGCTAGTCAAATTTTTCTGCGTCAGCGTTTGGAAGGGGAGAACGATCTCGGTTGTCTAGTAATTGCGATCATTACCGAGATGCAAGCTTTTGATTTCCGCGAAAGTTTTTATAGTGAATTTGCCATCGCTAACGCCGTCAGTGATTTAATTTTAGATAGTTTAGGAATCGATCGCTGTTGTGGGCAAAGTTAGACAGTTTTTCTTTGTTATTGGAGTTTAATTTCTATTAGCTGCTCTGCTAATTTTTTTGTACGAATGGGGTACTGATCATTTAAGAAGTTAACAAAATCTTCTTCGGGATGTGCCACGACGATATTACTATAGTTTTGGGCTAATTCCTTGAGATTGAGTTTTTGCCGCCAGGATTATAGTAGCTAAACCGGTAACGGGAGAGTCGGGTTGCTGTAAGCGCCAGTAGAGAACCAGTAAAGCCATTAACAGGGCAATTAAAGCGGAAAATAAGCCTAAATAAGTGGAAATACGCAGGGGAATCTTAGAAAAAGACACCAAGCTATTAATCGCTAAAGCTAGGGATTTTTTAAAAGTGTATTTGACTTCGCCAGCAAACCGGGGATCTCGCTCAAATTTAACAGCAGTTTGTCGGAAACCAATCCAAGCGCGCAAACCGCGGATATAACGATTCCGTTCTGGCATAGAATTTAATAGGTCCACTACCTGACGATCCATCAGACAAAAATCCCCCGTGTCCGCAGGGATATCCACGTCGGCTAATTGTCGCAGCAATCTATAGAAAACGTAGGCAGTCAGGCGTTTAAACCAACTTTCTTTTTTCCGTTTTGTTCTCTGGGCGTAAACCACATGATAACCTGCTTGCCAAGACTCAATCATTTTGGGAATCAATTCCGGTGGATCCTGCAAGTCGGCATCAAGGACAACAATAACTTGACCCCTAGCAAAATTGAGTCCTGCCGTTACTGCTGCCTGATGGCCAAAGTTACGAGCAAAGCTAATGTAACAGACCCTAGCATCTCTTTCCTGTAGTTCCCGCATTAATTTTAAGGACCGGTCCCGACTGCCATCATTAATCAGAATTAGTTCCACAGAATCATCTAAACTATCCATGACGGCACTGACACGGCGATAGAGTTCTGGAATGGTTTCTTCCTCGTTATAAATCGGGATAATTAGCGAATATTTCGGCATTTTCGAGAAGTCGAACGGACAAAAGCCGTGTTTTTATGGCGGCCGCTACGCTCTAAATATTCTGCTAAAGTATCCCTTTTGTCAACTTAATAGATTACTGCTAGACAGTGCTTTTAAATTGCCAAGGAATGATCGACCATTGCTTGCTGACGTAAACAATTCCAGTAAGCTGCATAGAGATCCGTCTGTTGACCGCGCAGGGAAGCGATCGCAGGTGCGGCAGGAAAAGGCCAGAGACGATCAAAAACCACTTCTCGATGAGCCAGACGAAACTGCAGCAAATAAACAGAAGAAGGAGCCTGTAAATTATCCAGTAATTGCGCTGCCAGCCGATGTAAAGACTTAAGACTCTCTCTTTCCAGACTAATCGGTTGACTGTAGGCGTTGGGGATCATGCCTTCTCCGATTACCTCACCGTATTCTAAACCCTTAGATGTCACCGTGATCGGCAACCAAAGATCCCCAAAAGAAGAATCTCCCTGACTGGTTTTATAGTGCAGGGTATGGGAAACCCAAGTGCGTCTTTCCTCGATATCCCGACAAGCTTGATAAACTTTTTTACCAGGAAAATTCACCCAATTGGGTAATTGAATTGTTAAGGGACACCAGATTAAATTATTCTGGCTGGTTTTACCCGACTCCATTTTTGACCACAAAGAAGCCGTCCCCGTCACCTCCACCGCCAAGGATTTAGGAACTGCATTTTTTAAGGCAATCACCATCTTTTCGGTAACGGGCGATAGCCGAGACATCTGACCACTGGCTTGAGCTTCGGCATTAACGAGAATGATAACTTTGTCCATTTCTTCTTGTGGGTTGGGTGAACTTGAACGATCAGCGGTGAGGTTGGTTAAGAGTGAGAACTGACTGGGGTTCAATGCTTCTGTAGTCGCCATGGCAAAAGCTATTTCTCTGGATTTTAGCGGATTATACAAGAGCGCAACTATTTTTTACGGATTTTTTCAACAACAACCAGCTTCGAGGCGGGATTTTTCTGCTCCCCCTCATAGAATACCTTAATTGACAGTCGCGTAAACAGTGATCAGTAAACAGTGATTAGTCAAGAAAAAATTCGACCGAATCTAAAACCTAATTGGTTAAGCTAAAAGCTTTGATGTATTTAGTTTCTAACCTTCTTTTTAGGTAGGAGAATTGCCAAATTCTTTGGTTCTTCGGTTTGTCTTATGCAACAGACAGGATTATAAGAGATGAAACCCTTATAGAGAAAGACATGGCTGCGATTTTTGTCAATTGTTTTCGATCTAGAGCGAACTAATCAATTAAATCTCTTACCAGATAAAGATTTAGTCGATTTATGCCCCCCTATCGAACCATAACAAGTAACGAAGAGCCAATTCTTTTTGGGAGCCTCTTGTCTCTTGCCTCTTGCCTGTTGCCCCTTGCCTTCAGCAGCTGATCACTGATCACCGATCACTGAAATTACTCGTCTTCAGCGAAAATAAAGCGAGTTAGTTCACTAGGATCGGGTTCGGGGCTAGATTCGGCAAATTTAACCGCTTCCTCGATTTCAGCTTGAATTTTCTGCTCGATTTCTTTTAATTCCTCTCTCGTGGCCAGATCTCGCTCGTAGAGGTAGGCGGCAAAGCGAGTGATCGGATCTCTTTCGCCCCAGAATTGTTTCTCGTCAGCACTGCGTAACTCGTCCGGATCTGCCAGAGAGTGACCCCGGAAACGATAGGTTAAGGCCTCAATTAAAGTCGGTCCCTCACCGGCGCGGGCCCGAGCCACGGCTTCTCTGGCGGCGGCATGAACGGCGACCACATCCATACCGTCCACTTCCACACCGACCATACTAAAAACACTAGCTTTTTTATAGATTTCCGGTTGAGAAGTGGCTCGATCATGGGCCATACCGATCGCCCACTTATTATTTTCCACCACATAGATAATCGGCAACTTCCAGAGAGCGGCCATATTCAGACACTCAAAAAACTGGCCATTATTACTCGCCCCATCCCCGAAGAAACAGACCGTTACCTGATCGGCACTGGCATCACCCATGGCTTCGCGACGGTACTTACTTTGAAAAGCCGCCCCGGTTGCGACGGGAATCCCCTCGGCCACAAAAGCGTAACCCCCCAAAAGCTTATGTTCGGCGGAAAACATGTGCATGGAGCCGCCCCGTCCTTTACTACAGCCGGTAGCTTTGCCGAATAACTCCGCCATTACCTCTTGAGCGGGAACTCCGGCACTGAGGGCGTGGACGTGATCGCGATAGGTGCTAGAAACGTAATCTTCTCCCTGACGCAAGGCTTTAATAATACCGCTAGATATCGCTTCTTGACCGTTGTAGAGGTGGACAAAACCGAACATTTTGCCTCGATAATACATTTCGGCACATTTATCTTCAAACATCCGCCCCAAAACCATATCCTCGTATAGGCGAAGACCTTCAGCTTTGGTAATAATGATGGAAGCAGGATTAAAGGTTGGTAAAGTACGTTCGGAAATCATAGGGTCTGTAGTATCATTTAGACAACAAAAAGGCAAGGGGAGAGGAAGCGGTAGGTTTTTCGAGAATTCTGGCAGTGAATTTTTTAGGCTTAAACCAAGGGGTTCTTGGTATTTTCTCTCTCAAATCTAATCTTAGTCAGTCAGAGATTGGCTAGGATAAGATGGTATCTTGTTATTTTACTCGCTCCGCTCTCACTTACATCACTTAATTCACTAAGGACTCTCCAGAGTTGAGGTACAGCTAACCGTGCGCATTCCTCTCGACTACTACAGGATATTGGGAATCCCCTTTCAGGTGAGTGCCGAGCAGATTGATTTGGCCCACGCCGACCGGGGACGGCAATTGCCACGTCAAGAATACAGTCAAACAGCGATCATTGCCCGTCAGCACTTGTTAGATGAAGCTTACCAAGTGTTAAGTGCTGCGGATCGCCGTCGTGATTACGATGCTCAATTTTTTGATCCCAATCCCTTGCTTCTCAACCCAGAAAGCAGCGCCGAAAACCTAGATTCTCAGGCTGGGGGGCTGGCTGCGGCTTCCTCAGAATATCTCACTCCCCAGATTACCATTGCCCCCGCCGATCTGGTGGGAGCTTTGCTCATCCTGCAAGAGTTGGGAGAATACGAGTTAGTGATTCGTTTGGCCGAAACTTATCTAGATTTAGAGCCAACTACTCGCCCAGACATGATCTTAACCTTGGCTTTGGCCTACGGGGAATTAAGTCGGGAATATTGGCAGGATAAAAATTATGAACAGGCGGCCAGCACCGCGGCCAAAGCCCTGACTTGGTTGGAACAAGAACAAATGTTCCCGCAAGTGGCCAGCGAGATTCGCCATGATTGCGATCGCCTGCGCCCCTACCGGATACTGGAATTGTTATCCCAAGAAAAAAAACCTAGTCTTGCCCGTCAGCGCGGCTTAAATCTCTTGGAGGAGATGTTGGCCGCTCGCGGCGGCATCGATGGCCAGGGTGACGATCGCTCTGGGTTGGGGGTGGATAATTTTTTACGCTTTATTCAACAGTTACGGGTTTATTTAACTCAGGCCGAACAGGAGAAAATCTGGGCAAAAGAGGCACAACGCCCCTCGGCGGTGGGTAATTATCTGCTGGTCTATGCCTTGATCGCCCGCGGTTTCGCCCAAAAACAACCCGCCGCTATTGTCGCAGCCAGCGATCGCCTACAGCAATTACAAAAACATCAGGATGTCTCCCTAGAGCGATCAATCTGCGCCCTACTGCTCGGTCAGACGGAACGAGCAAGCACAATTTTAGAAAAAAGTCAAGAGCAAGAAATATTAAATTATATTAAGGAACAATCCGGGCAATCTGCCGATCTTTTACCCGGGCTATGTCGTTACGGTGAGCGTTGGTTACAAACAGAAGTTTTCTGCCATTTTAGTGATTTAGTCGAGCGGAAAGCCTCACTCAAAGAGTATTTTGCCGAGGAAGAAGTACAAAATTATTTAGAAGAATTGTCAGGTTTTCCTGACGAAAAAGTTCCCGTCGAGGTTCGAGAAAAGGCCAGCGAACCCTTAGAATCGGAAGTAAATGTTCTGAAAACCCACACCCCCCCCACCCATTTAAACCCAGTGCCAGGAGTGACACCGATGAGGGAATCTGCTTATTCTTCTTCCCACTCTCGTCCCCAAAAACCGTCTTTAGCTAGAGTTAACGGTGAGCGGACAAGCACTGCTGTACCTGCCCTGAGAGCCACCGCTCAGGAGGAAACTCTCACCCCCTATACTCAGGGTAGTGTGGTGGTGACAGCAGCCTATCGTCAACCGGCACTTAATCCCCCCCGTCGTCGTCCTAGTCGCCCGCGCCACCAAGCAGCAGGCAACTCCGGGCCGGCAGCCCTAGAAACGGCAAAAACTGCCCTAGTCGCACCGAAACGGAGACGACCAGCCCGCAGAAAACTGCGACTCGATCGAGTGGCGATATTGGGGGTAGGATTAGTGGGAACAATCGCGGTTTTGTCCCTGGGGGTGAAGGCAATTGTCGATAGTCAATCTCCTTTGGCAGCCTTGCAAGGGGAACAGTTACCGATTTCTTTAAATACTCCCATACTAGAAATTCCCTCGGCTAATGCGGAAGTGATGGAAGGGATTCCCTTGGACAAGGAAACAGCCAAGGAGACGATTCAAGCTTGGTTAGCGGTAAAATCGGCCGCTTTTGGCAGTGAACACCAAAAAGAGCAATTGAAAGAGGTTTTAACAGGTTCAGCCTTAGAAATTTGGCAAAAACGAGCGGCGGCTTTACAGGGAAATAACTATTGGCGCTACGATCATCAAGTGGATGTGCGCTCGGTCACTAATAATGCGAAAAATCCTAATTTAGCGACGGTGGAAGCGATAGTCAACGAAAAGGCCATGTATTTCCATAATGGCAAGGAAATTGTCAATCGTTCCTATAATGAGTCCTTGAACCTGCGCTATGATTTGGTACGGCAAGGAGATAAATGGTTAATCGAAAAAACCCAAGTCTTACCCTGATTTTTCCCGATTAAATCCCCAAAAAACTAGGTTTTAAGCTGCCCGCGCCTCCAATTAAGACTGCATGGCAGCTTTTTCAGTGGCAAGTGGCAAGTGGGGGAGCAGGGGAGCAGGGAGAAAAAAGCTGATAACTGATAACTGATAACTGAATTCTGACTCCTGCAAAGGCAAACTTTGTACCTCACCATTAAGATAACTTCTATATCTTTAGACTGATAAATGCTCGATTCGCTTAATATTTTTTAACATAAAATATGCTCTTTGATTGCTGTAATTAGTTCCCTAGAAGTCAAGCTAATGAGTTATGATCCTAGGTAGGAATCCATAGTTCTTAGAGGAAAAAAGCGGGGCAATCTCAATGTTTTGCCCACCGACAAGACCATGATTTTGATGTTTTAAAAATCTCGCATAAGTCTTTAAGAACTTTTAAAATCAGCATTCACACAGGAGGGATATTATGACAGGTAAGAGTAAACGCGGTTTTGCCTCTATGGATCAAGCTAAACAACGGGAAATCGCTAGTAAAGGTGGTAAAGCTGCTCATCAAAAAGGTACAGCCCACGAATTTACCTCCGAAGAGGCTCGCGAAGCGGGACGAAAAGGTGGTGAAGCGGTTAGCCGAGATCGCGCCCACATGGCAGCTATCGGACGGGAAGGGGGCAAAAATTCTCACAAAGGCAGTGGCAAAAACTCAAACTCCGAGGAAAATTACCCAGCCAACGAGTCTATAGGTGAAAACTACTCAGATTTTAGCAACTCGGAGGCAAATAGTTGACTTTGGTTGACTTTTTCTCGGGCTGAGAGGGTCTTAGGTGTTAGGTGTTGGGATTTTAGGGTTTTAGGGTTTTAGGGTTTTAGTTGAATTCCCCCATTTCCCCATTTCCCCATTTCCCCATCCCCCCATTTCCCCATTTCCCCATTCCCCCAATAAATACTTAAGGTTCGATACTGACAATCCAAGTCCCAACGTAGAGACGGACGGGAATATTGCCAGAGGCAATCACATCACAGGTAAAGTAATAAGTGCCTAATTCAGGATTTCTGACATTAGACATGACGATTTCAACTTTGCTGGTCGGATCGATCGCTTGTTCGGGGACAATTTGAATAATGCGACTATCCTTATCCCAAACCACTTCCTTTAAAGGTAAAGATTTGCCGTTGGTGCGTACCTCGATTTTATTGGTGTCAAACTGGCCGTTAAAATAATCGGGATAGGAAATAAAAAAAGCCGAGGCCCCTTGGGAGAGTTTTTTCGGGGGAATATAGAGTTTATAACGATCCATTTGCCGGGGACGACCACCAAATTGCAAGAAATAATCTAAGATATCCTTGCGATCGACTCCACTAAAAATGGTTAGGCCGGGGTTGCCATTGGCTAAAGTTATTTTTGGTAAAATAACCCCCGCACCCACAGCTAAAGATAGAGCAATTAAAGCGGGTGCCTTAGCATATTTAATTATTTTTGTCAAGAGTTTTAACATAAATTTTAACCCAAGGTGAGGGGGACGGTGATGGCCGCAAGGGGCCGAATACAGTTCAACTGTAACAAAACTCGATCGTTTCTTACCTAGACCTTTGCCAGTCCGATAAGTGTCTTGATTAACGCTTCATCGCTCGCGCCATATCCCGTTGATCCTGACGACGTTTCAAATCTTCGCGTTTATCGTGTAATTTTTTGCCTCTACCGAGGCCAATGCTGATTTTTACCCAACTACCTTTAAAATACATCTTCAAAGGCACAAGAGTTAAGCCTTTCTGTTCCACTTGACCGATGAGTTTGCTGATTTCCTTTTTGTGCATCAACAATTTTCTCGTCCGGCGCGGATCGTGATTAAAATATTCGCTACTCTGTTCGTAGGGGGAAATATGAACATTAATTAACACCGCTTCACCATTGCGGACTAAAACGTAACCATCCCGCAGGTTTACCTTACCGGCACGCACGGATTTAACCTCGGTCCCCAGCAACTGCACCCCCGCTTCAAAAGTCTCTAAAATCTCGTAGAGATGGCGCGCTTGCCGGTTATCAGTGATAATTTTGATTTTGTCGTCTTGATTGGCCATATAGTCAACTGAAAAGTGAAAAGTAAAAAAGCGATTGGTAGAGGCAGTATCGGCTAATTATCTCGATTTTTCCATGTCCTTATCTTTATATCTTACTCGCTCTTTTGCTCTCTCTGGACTGACTGCTTGCCGCTCTTTGGTGATCACTGGCCTTGTCAGGGGGAACGAGAAGGGAGAAAATGAGAGCAGTGTTAAATTTTTATGAAGTTTGGTTCTGTGGACAAAATTCGTACTGTTTCCGATAGTAAGCGTGATTTTTATACTCGCCACACCCGCCCCATCAATTCGGTATATCGGCGCGTGGTTGAGGAATTATTAGTTGAGATGCACCTGCTCTCCGTTAATGTAGATTTCCATTATGATCCAATTTATGCCCTTGGTGTGGTTACTTCTTTCGAGAAGTTCATGGAAGGCTATCGTCCGGGGGAGGATAAACCGAATATTTTTAATGCTTTGTGCCAAGCGGTTAACGGTAATCCCGAAGTCTATCGTCGTGATGCCGAAAATATGATCGCTATTGCCAAAGAAACTAATATTGATTCCTTGCTTTCCCAACTGCAAAACCCTGCTCTGGGGGGTAACAATCAGTTGTCTGATAGTTTAGTTTCGGTGATCAACGCGCCTAAGTTTAAGTATAGTCGCCTGTTTGCCATCGGTCTCTATACTATTTTGGCGGAAGCACAACCGGACATGATCAAGGAAAAAGAAAAACGCGAACAAATTTTGCCAAAGTTCTCAGAAATTCTCCGTCTCTCCAGCGAGAAACTGCAAAAAGACCTCGATGTTTATCGCGGTAATCTTGATAAAATGGATCAGCTGCTCAAGGTGATCGAAGATGCCCTAGAAGCAGAAAAGAAAAAACGTCAACAAAAAGAACAGGAAAAACAAACCACCCTGCAATAAAGGCTCTCAACCGGAAATTACCGCGTGCAGACAAGGGAATAGGGAACAGAAAAAGGATTAAATCGGCTCTCTTTCTTTACTGTTCCTTCTGACCTCGTTCTAAAATTAAGATCGGCAACCCTTAATATTTATCTCCCGTGACTAACTCCTCCATCACCGCACCCGTAACCGATATTTTGGCAAAAGCGCGGTCAGGGGCGAATTTATCGGCAAAAGAAGCGATTATCTTGCTAGAAACTACCGATAACCGTTTAATTGCCCGGATTCGGGAAACGGCCGACTTTTTGCGTCGTCAACAGGTGGGAGATACCGTCACCTACGTTATCAATCGCAACATTAATTTTAGTAACATCTGTGAGCAGCATTGCAGTTTTTGTGCATTCAGACGCGATGAAAATGAAGAAGGGGCCTTCTGGCTTAATTTAGAGGAAATTATCGCTAAAGCGGCGGATGCCGTCCGTCGTGGGGCGACGGAAATTTGTATGCAGGGAGGATTAAACCCAAAAGCCAAGATTAAGGGCAATTCCTTAGACTATTACCTCGAAATTGTTAAAAACCTGAAACAAGCCTTTCCTGACCTGCATTTACACGCTTTTTCACCCCAAGAAGTCCAATTTATTGCTAGAGAAGACGGTTTAAGTTACGAAAAAGTTATCGCTTCCCTGCAAGAAGCAGGAGTCAATTCTCTGCCGGGGACGGCTGCCGAGGTGTTGGTGGATGAGGTAAGACGGGTAATTTGTCCAGAAAAAATCGATGCCGCCACTTGGTTAGAAATAGTCGGTATTGCCCATCGCTTGGGGTTACATACCACCAGTACCATGCTCTGCGGTCATATTGAAACCCCTAGCCAACAGGTGCAGCACCTCGAAAAAATTAGAAAACAGCAAGAAATCGCCCTAGAAAATAATTATCCGGCTAAAATCACCGAATTTATTTTATTGCCTTTTGTGGGACAATCGGCCCCCAAACCCCTGAGACATCGAGTCGGACGGGATCAACCAATTTTAGCCGATACATTAAAATTAACGGCAGTGGCGCGGATTTATTTGGGCAATAGCATTAAAAATCATCAACCCAGTTGGGTAAAATTGGGCTTACAGGGGGCGACAGAGGCCTTAAACTGGGGTTGCAACGATCTCGGTGGTACTCTCATGGAAGAACATATTACCACTATGGCCGGGGCCCTGGGCGGTACTTGTTTGACCGTCGAGGAATTAGCAACGGCGATTAAATCCCTCGATCGCCCGGCCCGTCAACGAGATACAATCTATTAACTAGGGTTTGCTGAAAGAGTTTTTCGTGGGGGCAGGGTGTGGCCCCCCCAACCCCCCCGACATCGGGGGGGCAGCTGGGGTGTAGGGTTTTCCCCATTTTCAGGGGGTCAATTACCTAATTTTCAGGGAAAAAGTGCCTAAATTTCCCCCCCGATCACCCCAATGTCTGGCACTTTTTGATGGGAAAAAAGTCTAAAATTCTTATCCAACAAGGTTTTTAGATTTATTCAGCAGACCCTAAGTAGGGTTTGCTGAAAGAGTTTTTTCAGCTTAATCAAGCCCAACAATCTCCCCCTTACCGGCAATCACTTCGCCGATTTGGTAGGCATTAATCCCAGAGGATTGTAGTTGATTAATAGTCAATTGCGCCAGATCCGATGGGACAATGATCACAAAACCGATACCCATATTAAAAGTATTAAACATGGCTTCGGGATTAACCGATCCCATCTGGGCTAACCAGTGAAAAATCGGCAAAACCGGCCAACTTTCTCGGTAAATCTGCACGGAATGCCCTTTACCTAAGCAGCGGGGCAAATTTTCCGGGATGCCACCCCCGGTAATGTGGGCCATGGCGTGAATATCTAACCCAGAGCGCAGAAGTTCTAGCACAGGTTTGACATAAAGTCTAGTGGGAGTTAACAAAACTTCACCTAAGCTAGAGCCAGCCAAAATTTCGGGGCAATCTTGCCAATTTAAGCTCTGGGTGTCGATAATCTTGCGAACAAGACTAAAACCGTTACTGTGAACCCCACTACTGGCTAAACCGATAGCCACATCGCCGATTTGCACCTTACTGCCGTCGAGTAATTGACTTTTTTCGACAATACCGACGCAAAAACCCGCTAAATCGTACTCTCCTGCCGAATAAAACCCCGGCATCTCCGCCGTTTCCCCTCCCAAAAGAGTACAACCACTATCACGACAGGCCCTAGCGATTCCCGATACCACCGCTGCTAACTGTGACGCTTCCAGTTTACCGGTGGCGAGATAATCCAAGAAAAATAAAGGTTCAGCCCCGGAGGTTAAGACATCGTTGACGCACATGGCCACGAGGTCAATTCCCACCGTATCATGGCAATTGAGACTATGGGCAATTTTCAGCTTGGTTCCCACACCATCAGTTCCCGATACTAACACCGGTTGCCGATAACCGGAAGGTAACTGAAAATAGCCGCCAAAACCGCCTAAACCGCCGATAACTTCGGGACGGAAGGTACTTTCCACATTTTGGCGAATTTTCTCGACAAAAGCGCGTCCCGCTTCCACATCCACGCCCGCTTCTTTATAATCCATGCCCAATTGACCGATTGTATCTCTCAAATTTTACCCAGATTTCGGTCCCATGGGAATTATGAATTATGAATTATGAATTGGGAAGTGGGGAGGAAAGGGTGCGCGAGACGGCCAAAATTGCTGCTTTGACTCGAAGGTGACAATCCGTCGTAACGCAGCACCTATGATCGACTCATCGACTAAGTAGCTGGTTACAATTAAAGATAAAATACAAAGAACCAGAAGCCTGCGCCACTATCTAACAATTAATTGAGATTGCTTAATTAGGGTTTGCTGAAAAAGTACGGGCGAAGCATTCGGATAGAAAATCTACGGTTTCACCGATAGGTTATTACCCGAATGCTTCGCCCCTACAGGACGCAATCGCCGCTCAAGATGCCAGGTTTTGAAGCACGATTATCTCAAAATCTTGCACCTGTTTCGCAAGAAAAGCCACAAAACTCTTACCTTGCCTACATTTCACATTTATTCAGCAAGCCCTAATTAATTAGGAGTTTAGCAAAATGTCTAACGAAACGGTCACTTATTCCCTTGAGGCTGTCTTGACAAGGATTGAGGGGAAAATCGACTTTTTACAAAGAGATGTCAACGAGCGTTTAAACAAGCTAGAGATAGGACAATCAGAATTAAGAGGGGACATTAAAGCTTTAGATGAGCGACTAACCGCAGAAATTAAAGGGTTAACTGCAAGAGTCGCTGATCAGGAATTTACCAATCGGGGGATTCTGATAGCTTTGGTTGTTGCCATTTTAGGAGGAGCGGCCAAAATTTTTGGTTTTCTCCCCAATCCTTGACAGCGATCGCATAATGTTTGCAGAAATTAACGCCCAATTGAAACGGCTAAAAAATTAAACTACAAAGATCGAGTTTCTTTTCTGTCAATCTTCTTGGGGATATTTTTCCCAAAGATCTGTGATTTGGCGAAGACTTTGGAAGTTGCCATTACCGAGGATCAAATGATCTAGGAGAGGAATGGCTAGATAGGTGGCTCCCTGTAATAATTGTTCTGTGAGTAGAATATCGTCTTGACTAGGCGCAAGTGACCCAGTGGGGTGATTATGGGCGATAATTAACTTAGTAGCTGATTGTTTCACTACTTCTCGAAAGATTTCTCGCGGATGTACCAGGGTTTCTGTGGCTGTGCCGATAGTAATCACTTTGAGTGCGATTAACTGATTTTTGACATCGAGTAAAATAACGGCGAAACGTTCCTGAGACTGATACATTAGTTCGTGTCCAAGAATAGCGGCAGCGGTATCGGGACTATCGATGACCATTTTTTCCGTCGGTCGTCGTTGAAAAGCCCGTTTTCCCAATTCGATCGCCGCTAGAATAGTAGTGGCCTTAGCCGGTCCAATGCCATGAATAGCGGTTAATTCATGGGGGTGAATATCCCTCAAAACGTCCAAAGGCTCCCGGCGATATTTACTCAATTCGTTGAGAATATGCTGTCCTAAACCCACTGCCGAGAGTTTGCCTTTACCTTGACCTGTAGCTAGTAAAATCGCTAATAATTCGGCGTTACTGAGGTTTTTCGCCCCGACACTGATTAAACGTTCCCTGGGTCTTTCACTGACGGGAATATCGGCAATTCTTAAGCTGTAGGTCATGGAAGTGGCAAGCTACCGCGATAAAATTCCATCATAATCGCAATTTTAGCCAGTGCCTAGAGGGATTTGGCCCGTAAATCAAGGGGAAAAACTCTCCTTACCGATAGCGAATTCCCGCATCTTCGAGGCGCTGTAAAGCTTCCCCTAATCGCGGGATATCGGCGATTAAACTGACGCGCACATAACCTTCCCCTCCCTCTCCAAAAGCATTGCCCGGAGTGACAACGACACCAGTTTTTTGGAGGACGCTGAGGGCGAAATCCGTGGAAGTCATACCGACGCTACAGGGTACCCAGAGATACATTGTCGCCTTAGAGGGGGGAATATCCCAACCTAATTGCGCCAAACCTTTGATGAAAAAATCTCGTCGCTGCCGGTATCTTTCCTGTACTTGTTTGACGTATTCATCCGGCAGTTGTAGGGCGGTTTCGGCCGCCTTTTGGATGACGGAAAAGATGCCATAATCGAGATTGGTTTTCAGGGTGCGTAACCCTTGAATAATATCGGAATTGCCCACGACAAAACCGACGCGCCACCCGGCCATATTATAGGTTTTCGAGAGGGTATGAAATTCCACACTAATCTCTTTTGCCCCCGGAATTTCTAATAAACTGGTGGGCTGATAACCATCAAAACTTAATTCAGCATAACAGAGATCATGGACGAGCATAATCTCATAGTGCTGGGCCCAGGCAACGATTTTCTCAAAAAATTCTCGGGGGGCAATGGCGGCGGTGGGGTTACTGGGATAGTTAAAATAGAGGATTTTCGCCTGTTTAGCCACATCTTCGGGGATAGAATCGATATCTATCAGCCAATCCTGTTCTGCTTTTAAAATGATCGGGTATAGCGTCGCCCCAGCAATCAAGGGACCGCGAAAATGGGCGGGATAGGCGGGACTGGGAACTAAGACCACATCGCCGGGGTTAACATAAGCCAAAGCCAGGTGGGATAGGCCCTCTTTGGAACCTAGCAGCGGTAAAGCTTCGTTATCGGGATTGAGTTCCACAGCATAACAGCGATCATACCATTTAGCGATCGCTTCTCGGAAACTGGCGGTTCCTTCAAAGGGTGGATAACCGTGAAATTGGGGGGTTTCAAAAGCTTGAATGGCCGCTTCGATAACTGGACGCGGGGCAGCACCGTCCGGGTTGCCCATACCTAAATCGATTAAATCTAGTCCTTCTTTGCGGGCTAAGGCTTTTAATTCATCCAAGCGGGCGAAAACGTAGGGGGGTAAGGCACTTAATCGCTTGGCGCGGCTATTCGTCCAATCTACACTCATTACTTCTTGGCTTACTGATCGAGGTGATCTAACATTATGACACGAGTGTATGGCTAATTTAGCAGTCAGTTATTAAGCTGACTTCTTTGTGCCTCAATATTGCTAGAATTGCCTGACATCGGAGATGGAGAGCCAAACTAAGGTAATCTGATTAATAGAGGCTGAAAATTACTGATTAGCCCCAGCATTACCCCCATTCTTCGCCATTATCGGCCGGTAAGTCCTGACTCCTCACTCCTCAATTCTTTTGTAAAATATGACTGCGATCGCTGTTCAGATAACTTCTATTTTACCCCCCGACACGACAGTTATCACCTGGCAACAAGTGCCAAAAGAGGAACAAGAAAGATTATCAAGGGCAATTAGGGGCAAAAGTCCTGAAATTATAGTTTATCCCGCTAATACAACCGCTTTATCCTCTCTGGTGCGTTTTACCAACGAAAATCGTCTGTCTTTACTGGCCTACGGTCAAGGCAGTAAATTAGATTGGGGTGGGTTAGTCGAGTCGCCCGATATTTTAGTTAGTACCCAAAATCTCAACCGGATTATTGACCATGCTAGGGGAGATTTAACTATAACCGTGCAAGCTGGGCTTAAACTAGCGGATTTACAGGTTTTTTTAGCTCCTAGCGGTCAATTTCTTCCTCTTGATCCCAGTTACGCCGATAATGCCACGATTGGCGGTATTATAGCCACAGCCGACGCGGGAACATGGCGGCAAAGATACGGTGGTGTCCGGGATCTGATCCTAGGATTCTCCTTTATCCGTCACGATGGCGAGATTGCTAAAGCTGGAGGGCGTGTGGTCAAGAATGTGGCGGGATACGACATGATGAAGCTATTTACGGGTTCCTACGGCACTTTAGGGATTATCGATCAGATTACCCTACGACTGTATCCCGAAACTGCTAACTCAGAAACCCTGATAATCACTGGAAATAGCGAAAATATTAGCAAATTGAGTCAAGTTATTCGGCAATCGGCCTTAACTCCCACCGTGGCTGAATGTTTAAACCCAGGGATGACGCAAGCACTAGGATTAGGGGAAAAAGTCGCTTTACTGCTGCGTTTTCAAAGCATTCCCGAAAGTATTAGCGAACAATCGCAACAGGTGAGTTATTTAGGGCAACAGTTAGATTGTCAGACTAATTATTATCGGGATGAGGAAGAAGTTTCTCTAGGGCAAAGATACCGAAAAACAATCGATAATTATGACCAAGAGGGCATTTTTTTCGGCAAAATAGGATTATTACCTAGCAATTTAGCTCTAGTGATCGACCAAATTAACGGACTAGCCTCGATTAATATTAGTAGTGGGGTGGGTAAAGTTATCTTAAAATCGGAGGAAAATCTTGACAAAATTCGCTCTTTATGCAGTGCCAATCAGGGTTATTTAACGGTGTTAACTGCGCCGCCATCGCTAAAAGAAAAAATTGAACCTTGGGGCTATACAGGTAACGCAATTACCATGATGAAAACCCTAAAAACTAAATTCGATCCTCACGGTATTTTTAGTCCTGAACGCTTTCTTAACAAAATCTAATTAAAAATCATGCAAACCTCCGAACATTCCGTTAACTTTCAAGAATTAATCGACCAAAAAAATCAAGGATTTGACCCCAAGAATCCCCCTGCCCAAGAATTAATCGATAGTTGTGTTCACTGTGGTTTTTGTCTATCTACCTGTCCCAGTTATCGAGTGATTGGCAAAGAAATGGACTCCCCCCGGGGCAGAATTTATCTGATGAATGCCATTAACAAAGGGGAAGCAGTTTTAGACGAAACCACTAGCCAACATTTTGATACTTGTTTAGGCTGTTTAGCCTGTGTTAGTACCTGTCCATCGGGAGTACAATACGATCAATTAATCGCCGCAGTTCGTCCGCAAGTGGAACGCAATCAACCCCGCAGTTTTAAAGATAAAATTATTCGTTTTCTCATTTTTAATCTCTTTCCCTATCCCGTCCGTCTCAAATTATTTTTACCCTTCCTCTGGTTATATCAAACCCTGGGATTACAAACCCTAGTCAGGAAATCGGGTATCTTAAAAATGCTCTTTCCTCGTCTAGCGGCCATGGAATCAATTTTACCCAAAATTACCCTGGCCTCTTTGTTTAAAAACTATGCCGATGTTATTCCCTCCCAAACTGAAAAACGCTATCGAGTGGGAGTAGTTTTAGGTTGTGTGCAGCGCCTCTTTTTCTCGCCGGTAAATGAAGCAACAGTGCGGGTTTTAACTGCCAATGGTTGCGAAGTGGTTATCCCAAAAACCCAGGGTTGTTGTGCCGCTTTACCCGCACATCAAGGACAGGAAAAACAAGCACAAAGTTTAGCCAGACAAATGATCGATAGTTTCGCAGAAACCGAGGTTGATTATATTATTATCAATGCGGCGGGTTGTGGTCATACTCTCAAGGAATATCATCATATTTTAGCCGACGATCCTGAATATAAAGATAAGGCTAAGGAGTTTGTGGCTAAAGTACGCGATGCCCAAGAATTTTTAGCCGCAGTGGGGTTAACTGCTGATTTATCCCCGATTACCGAGACAGAATTAACCCTAGTTTATCAAGATGCCTGTCATCTTTTACACGGACAAAAAATCTCCGTGCAACCACGGCAATTATTGCAAAAAATCCCCAATATTAACTTAAAAGAACCTATCGATGCGGCCTTGTGTTGTGGCAGTGCCGGAGTTTATAATATGCTACAGCCAGATACTGCCGATGAATTAGGTCAGCAGAAAGTACACAATTTATTAAATACTGGGGCTGCGGTGATTGCTTCCCCTAATCCGGGTTGTTCCCTACAAATTAAAAAACATCTACAATTACAGGGAAAAGATACACCCGTTATTCATCCCATCGAATTATTAGATTATGCGATTCGCGGGCTGAAAATTTCCTAAAATAGAAAACGGGTTTCTTCAAGAAACCCGTTTTCTATTAGATATAGATAGCCCAAGATTTTGCCCAGGCGAGAATTTCATCAACTCGATCGAGGGTTGAAGATTCACAGTAGAGACGCAAAACCGGTTCGGTGCCACTAAAGCGAATTAACAACCAACTGCCATCTTCTAAACGGAATTTATAACCGTCCATAGTATTACAATCAGTCACTTGTTTACCGGCAATTTCCCTTAAGGGTTCCTTATCCAAAGCAGTAATTAACTGATCGCGAGCTTCCATATTAGCTAAGGGTAAATCAATGCGATCATACTTAGAATGAAACCCGGTTTTATCCTGTAATTGCGCGTAAAGATCGCTTAAATCTTGGCCCGATTCTACCACCGCTTCCAAAACGTATAAAGCTGATAATAAAGCATCCCGTTCGGGAATGTGAGTACCATAACCGACACCTCCCGACTCTTCCCCACCAATTAACACAGGAGTGGTCAACATTCGATCGGCGATATACTTATAACCGATCGGGGTTTCAAAGACCGATAAACCGTATAAACTGGCTAATTTGGGGATTAAATCGGAACCGCTCACCGTTTTGACAATTTCCCCTCTCATTCCCTTTTTGCCGGCTAAATGCTCGATTAAAATCGGGATGAGATTTTGGGTGCTTAAAAAATTCCCCCGACCATCGATCGCCGCTACTCGATCGCTATCCCCATCGAAGACCAAACCTACTCGCAAAGGGGCTAAATTTGCGCTGTGAGCCAGTTTATCGATGATTTCCCTCAAATTTCTCGGTAAAGGTTCTGGAGAGCCGCCACCGAACAAAGGATCGCGATTGCCGCGTAATTCCGTGATCCCCACCCCCAAAAGACGCTCTAAACCGGTAGCCGCCGCACCGTGCATGACATCGGAATAAACTTTTAGTTGTCCCGATTCGATCGCGTTGGCAATAGCGGCAATATTAACTTTTTGGCGTAAACCCTGACAATAACCTGACCATGGCTCAAAAGTGCTTAATTTACCAGCAGCTGCGTTAAATTGCGGCGGATTAGACAATAAAGCTTCAATTTGTTGGGTAATTTCCGGCGAGACAGAACCACCAAAATAACCTTTAACCTTCAAACCGAGATATTTGGCTGGGTTATGACTGGCGGTTAACACGATCGCACCGAGAGCATTTTCTGAGCGAGCTGCCCAACTAAAAGCGGGAGTCGGAGCGTAGGATTGGGAGAGAAGCACATCAAAACCGGCTTTTTGAAGCGATTCCGCCGCAGTTTGAGCAAAATCCTCCGCCATAAACCGCCGATCATAGCCGACGATCATCGTCCGCGAACCTGTGATCTGACCATAATTATCCGCTAAAACCTGAGCCGCCAAGGGAGCGAGCAGAGCGACTCGATCGAAAGTAAAATCGGCGGCGATAATCCCGCGCCAGCCATCGGTTCCAAATTTAATCGGGTTCACGGTGGTCATGATTTACGAACTACCCCTAAAATATCCATTTTCCCAATACTGTAACCCGCTCCGTAACCTCTGGAAACTCATTTTTCTCGATCATCGGTTTTTGCCGCCGAATCGAGCGCGCCGACTTCACTGGCTAATAATTTTTCCATTAACATTTGTAACTTCATCCGTTCTATATAGGGCCATCCCCCGGTTTCCTCGATATCCCGGAGTAATCCGTATAAGTCCTTACGGGTATTGGGTAAAGATGGCTCGAACATCTGCTCGCGAATTTGCCGATGTAAATTTTCTAAAGTTCGCAGCAACATTAACAAACCGTTACAATCTCCCTGCTGTTCTTGGGCGATCGCTGTCACCGTCGTTACAAGGGAATCTAGTTGGCTATCTAATTGGCTGTTATCTCCCGGCAATCGGCTATTCATGTTCCTATTTGAAAACAGTCACACCAATCATATCAGTCATCAGCTATCAGTTACTGAGAGCCTCCCCCCCTTGCCCCTTGCCTGTTGCCTCTTGCCCCTTGCCTCTTGCCTCCTGTCTCCCATCTTCTCAATGGTCACTGATCTTTGATAAACTGAGTTTCGGTGAATTGGCCCGACCGATTCGATAATTCATCAGGCTATGGATCAAGGGTAGTAATTGTAAAGATTGACAAAGAGAGGTTGACATAGATGAGATTTCGTGCCTTGTTAGTTGCCTTTTTAGCCTTGTGCTTAGGGGTATTGACAGCTTGTAGCGACGCGCCTAGTGCCGTCCTGAATAGAAACGAGCTAACCTATGATGAAATTTTAAACACGGGATTAGCTAACAAATGTCCCCAGATTTCCGAGTTCACCCGGGGTACTCTCCCCTTAGAACGCGGCGAAAGTTATGTGGTGACAGATTTATGCTTGGAACCCCAAGAATATTTTGTCAAGGGTGAACCCGTTAATAAGCGGGAAGCAGCCACCTTTATCCCGGGTAAACTCCTAACCAGAGATACCACCAGTTTAGAACAGATGACAGCGAGTTTAAGCGTAGGCGAAGACGGTGTTTTAACCCTCAAGGAAGAAGACGGTATCGATTTCCAACCCGTTACCGTACAATTACCCGGAGGTGAAAGAGTTCCCCTCTTCTTTACCATTAAAGGTTTCACTGGCAAAACCGAAGCCGGCTTTAACTCGATTAACAGTTCCACCGATTTTGAAGGCGACTTTAAAGTTCCCTCCTATCGTGGCGCTGGTTTCTTAGATCCCAAAGGTCGGGGTGTGGTAACGGGTTATGATAACGCTGTTGCTTTACCCGCTAGTGCTGATAGTCAAGATTTCCAGCGCGCTAACGTCAAAGCGACGGAACTGGGTAAAGGTACTATGTCTTTACAGGTAACTAAAGTTGACGCTTCTACCGGCGAGTTTGCTGGTGTTTTTGAAAGTGAGCAGCCTTCCGACACCGATTTAGGCGCAAAAGATGCTGAAGAAGTGAAAATTCGCGGCATTTTCTATGGTCGTCTCGAAGCTCGTGCCTAATTAATAAATTCAGAATTTCTGGAAATTAAGGCGAATTTCTCCCTGGAGAAGTTCGCTTTTTTTCGGCTCTCTTGGGGTTATTGAGCGGTTACAATAAAGGCAGACCTCGCCCTGGAGGAAGAGTTGCTAATGCCCAAGAAAACGAACAAGCAAACGGAAGCCAAAAGTTACAACCATGGCGAGGAACATCCCCAGCATCCCGATATTGGCACAGAACCCCACTTCAAGAAGAAAAAACCCCCTGTCACCTATCGTTATGATTCCTTCTTGTCCCCGGAGTTAAACTGGGATGAAAACCCCGCACGAGAACAAGCTGAGGCCTTAATTGAGCAAATTCTCGCAGCAGAAGATTTAGAAACCGCCAAAATAGCAGCGCATCAACTCAAGGCAATCGGTGAACCGTTTTTAAATTGGACAGGAAAGGCCGAAAGATTATTTTTTGAAGTGCCGACTTTACCCTTATTTGTCCATGAACGTTTATCCACTAGGGCAATTATTGAAACCCTGAAATCCCACAAGGTGGAAAAAGGGGAACAATTGAATCTATTTGAACTATTTAATGACCCTAAATGGTCAATTACTGACCAGATTCTCCGAGCTTATGAGTACCACGATAAATGGGTAAACCGGATGATTCTCGGTGACTCCTTGGTGACGATGAACTCCCTACTGCAATACGAGGGGATGGGGGGTAAGGTGCAGATGATTTATATTGACCCTCCCTACGGGGTAAAATTTGGTTCTAATTTTCAACCTTTTGTCAGAAAACGCGACGTTAAACACAACGATGACGATGATTTCACCCGCGAACCGGAGATGGTGCAAGCTTATCGAGATACTTGGGAATTAGGGTTACATTCCTATCTGAGTTATTTACGCAATCGTTTGTTATTGGCCCGGGAGTTGTTGACTGATAGCGGTAGTGTTTTTCTGCAGATTTCCGATGAGAATGTTGATCATGTTCGGGAATTGATGGATGAGGTTTTTGGGGGGGAGAATGAAGTTTCAACAATAGTTTGGAAAAAGGGAACACCGAATAGTAAAACGATTAGAAACGCTTTTAATTATTTATTATGGTACTCTAAAAATATAAATCAAGTAAAAGCTAACAAACTATTCTATCAAAGAACTGGAATAGAAGGAACGACAGAAGATTCGAAAAAATTAGCTTTATGGGGTGAATTTTTAAATGGAGAAATTAGAACTTTAACTACTGAAGAAAAAAGAAGTATTTTAACAACAAAAGATAAATGTAAAGTTTTTAGAGTTGATAAAATTATTGAGAGTGTAAATGATCCAGAAAGACGATTTGAACTAGAGTTTGAAGGTGAAAAATTTACTCCTAAACTTGGATATGTATGGCGTCGTAAAAAAGCACAGATTGAATATCTTAGAGAAATAAATAGAATTATTAAAACTAAAGAAGGTTTTGGTTATAAGTTTTATGTTGATGATTACCCTATTGTAGAAATTACTAATTTTTGGGATGATACAGCAGGTAATATTACTGATATGCTTTATGTAGTTCAAACATCAACAAAAGTAGCGGTTGAACCTTCAGAAGATCATTACAAAGAATGGCGACGGGCTGATACTTTAAAAATCGGTGATATTGTTTATTTTGGCAGGGAACAAATACCCTGTGAAATTAAAGATTTAGAATCGGAAATAACGACGGAAACAGTCTATGATCTAGAGATTGAAACCGTCCACTCTTTTATTACTGAAGTTTGTACCGTTCATAATTGTGGAAGTGGGACAACCGCTTACGTTGCCGAACAATGGGGGAGAAGATGGATAACCTGTGATGTCAGTAGAGTACCCTTAGCCTTAGCCAGACAGAGACTATTAACCGCCACTTTTCCTTGGTATCAACTGAAAGATAATAACTCACCGACGGGGGGTTTTATCTACAAGAGAAAACAGAACAGTAAAGGGGAAGAAATTGGGGGAATTGTCCCACACATCACCCTGAAAAGTATCGCTAACAATGAACCGCCAGAATCGGAAATCTTAGTTGACCGTCCCGAAGTAGATAAGAGTATTGTGCGGGTGTGTAGTCCCTTCACCATCGAGGGAACCATACCGCCTCCGGTGGAGATGGAAGACGAACCGGAAAGCGCAGCGGTGGTAATCGACAATAGCGGTTCTTATGAAGAACGGATGTTGGAAATTCTGCGGAAATCTCCCGTGTTGCGTCTGTCTGGGAACCGCACCATCACCCTGAACAACGTGCGACAGCCGACAAGAACCCAGAATCTATCGGCCGAAGCAATGGTCAAAGCTAGTGATTTAGAAGGTGCTACCTTGGGGGAGGTGGTAGATGAGGCCCTAGAAGCAAACCTGAATCAGCTTCCCCTCTCCCAGAAACCGGTGGCGTTTCTATTCGGACCGGAGAACGGAGCGATCGCAGAACAGCCCGTTTACAGAGCGGCTGGGGAGGCCTATCATCGGAAATTTTGGGTCTGAAACCCCGCCGTAGAACGGCGGCTTTACGTTAGAATTAAAAGGCCAGTCTCGAAAACCAAGTGGACGGCGCAGCACCTTGAAAACTCGGCTTAGGGGGTTCCGACCAGAAAAGCTTGGCCGGGTAAAAAGTCGCGCGCAACAAGTACAAGAAGCTATAGGCGGTCAACGTACCGTGGGACACACGGAATCGGGCTTCTGAAATGGGGCGAAAGTCTGTGGACTCTGTGTAAGACAGTACATGGTTTTTTAACTGTGGTATGCGACGGTGGTGGAAGCAGAAACTTAAATCGTGAGGTTTAGGAATCGCCGCACTTTTAGGGCGGCGAGGATGTCAAAAACAATACGCTCATCTGTTCGTCCTTGGCTTTGCGATCGCTCCTAGCGCTCGTCAGTTTGTAGAAAACTGTCAGGATACGGTGGGGATTCCTGCGACTTACATCCAAGCAACTCCAGACCTGCTGATGGGGGATTTACTCAAAAACATGAGGAGTTCCCAGATATTCAGCGTCTGTGGACTGCCAGAGATTAGGATTAATCCCATCCCTGAGGGTAAATATCAAGTGGAGTTATTGGGGTTGGATGTGTTTGACCCGGTTACAATGAAAGTGGACTCGGAACCGGGTAAGAATGTCCCGGCTTGGTTTCTCGATACTGACTACAATGGCCTATGTTTCCACGTCAATCAGGCATTTTTTCCCCGTACCGGCGCTTGGGATTCGATTCAGAAAGCTTTAAAGGGAACCTATGAGGAATCGGTCTGGGAACATCTAGCAGGGACAACCAGCGCAGCTTTTGCAGTGGGAGAACATCGGCAAATTGCCGTTAAGGTGATTGATGACCGGGGGAATGAGTTGTTAGTTGTTAAGGAGTTGTAAAATGACTGAATCACAAGAAAAATCTAATGAACTAATAAACCTTATAGAACATTTACCTACAATTAAGATTTATCTAACAAAAGAGGAATCAGAGAAAAAACCCTTAGTCAGAGTTATTCTTGAAAATGCTACTACTTATGGATTAATAGGGATTTTAATAGGGGGAATAGTAACTGGTTATGCACAGTGGCAATCAAATCTAGCAGAAAGAAATACTCAAATCATTCTTGAGTCTCTTAAAGAAAGTAATGACTACAATGGCTTGATTGATTCTTTGAATAAACTGTCTTTACTACAGAAAACTGGATTGCTTTCATCGAAAATTGATTATGATAAATTTAAAGAATTTGTCCCTGAGACAATCGCAACAAATTTAGTAACAGCAACTCAGTATGAGGTCTTGGGTTTTCAGGCATTATTAGATCAAAAGCTTGGACAAGCACAAGATTATTTTAATAAATCTTATCAAGCTTATCCCACTTATCATAATGTTGATGAAATTAGCCAAAAATTACTTAAGAAAAAGACTTCAGTTTCTGACTGGGGAAAAGAAATATATTGTCCAATTGTCGATCAATATTCATGGGGAATGCCTCCCGATTTGAAACAACAAATGAATCAAAAAGGCAATTGCAAAAAATAATATTATGTCCTACAAAGGCGAGCAACCGATATTAATTTCAAGAGGAACCCAACCATGAACTTAGAATAAACTATAGCGTTTCCTAAGCTAGTGAGGTACACCTGTTTTTCTTCCCCTTTGCCTTTTGCCTCTTGCATGAGTGCCTAAAACCCATAACTTTTGTACCTCAGCAGACTGAAAAACGCTATATTATTACTGAAATTAAGACACTACCTAAAGACCAACAACAAGAGGTCTTAGATTTCACCTTGTTTTTGAAACTGAAACAAAATCAATATCCCCAACGTTCTTCTTTATTTGGTAGTGATAAAAATATAATTTCCCTTAGGGATGACTTTGACCAATCTTTAGAAGATATAATTAAACAAAGTGACGAACAAGATAAACTATTAACCCCACAAGAAAGAACCGAGAAATGGTTAGATTTTGTTCAAACTCTTCCCTCAGAGAGTGCCAACTTACCAGATGAAGCTTTACATCGAGATACTATGTATGATTAATCGATTAATTTCTAGATGAACCTCTATTTGCTTATACTTAGAAAATTCTATGTCAGCCAAAGATATTTTTCATCAATCCGTGTGTATTGCTATCGAAAAAGATGGCTGGAATATCACCCATGACACCCTTTATCTTAAAGTCAATGACGTAGAATTTTACATCGACTTAGGTGCGGAAAGATTAATTGCCGCCGAAAAATTAGGTCAAAAAATTGCCCTAGAGATTAAATCTTTTTTAGGCGCATCAGAAGTTACCGAATTTCATCTGGCATTAGGACAAATCCTCAATTATCGGTTAGCATTAAGACAGGAACAACCCGAAAGTATTCTTTATCTAGCCATTCCTCAAGATACCTATGAAGACTTCTTCTCTCGTCAATTTATTCAAGACGCTGTAGCCGAATATCAAATTAAACTTTTAATCTTTAATTCTCTCAAACAAGAGGTGGTATTATGGAAAGAATAAACTACTCTCAACTGATTCAAGACATTCTCACCCAACATTCAGTTAATGACAGCAAAAATGACAGAGAAAATCAACTTATTTTTGACACAAAACGCCATCATTACCAAGTCTTAAATATTGGGTGGAAAGAGCAAAAGCGAATCTATGGTGTGATTATTCATCTTGACATAAAAGATGACAAAATCTGGATTCAAAGAGATGGAACAGAAATCGGCATTGCCAATCAATTAATCGCGGCTGGTGTTCCCAAACAAGATATAGTCTTAGGTTTTCAGGCTCCCTATAAACGCAGTTTAACCGAGTTTGCCTTGAGTTAATACATAAGAAAAAAATCCTAAATAACCCTATGTCCTACGAAGTCAACGAACCGATTCTCAACTCACCCTTTGATGAACCCTCCCGTTATTGGTTCATCCGAGAAGGTTATGAACCGGAATTAAAAGAAGGGAGAAGACCAGCTATTGTCTATCCCCCCCGGGAAGGTGACAGCGAATGGGAATTAGGAAAAGTTCTCAAACTTTCACCCCCCGATGAATTTTTTCCGGGTTATGAAATGACCTTGGTTAACCGCATCAGGAACAAAGTCAAAGAATGGAGAAACGAAAACTATCCCGGGGTCAGTCGTACCACCTTAGAACTATTGGACTATTGGAACCGAGAAGGAAGAGAACATCGCCTATTTTTTGCTCAAAAAGAAGCAGTAGAAACCATCATTTTCCTGATTGAATCACGGGCCGACTTTCGCCAAGGGATTTACATTCCCCAAGACACCCCCATTGACACCACCCTGAAAGCCTTCATCCGCTACGCCTGTAAGATGGCAACTGGAAGCGGTAAAACAACAGTGATGGGGATGTTAGCAGCACGGTCCATCCTCAACAAAGTAGCAGAGCGCAGTAACGCTAAATTCTCCGATGTTGTCCTAATTGTCTGTCCCAATATCACCATTAAAAGCAGATTGCAGGAACTCAACCCCGACAATGGGGAAGCTTCTTTATATCGCACCCGTGACCTCGTACCCTCTCACCTGATGGACAAACTGAGACAGGGTAAAGTCTTGGTGACAAATTGGCATATTTTTGAAAAGCGAACGCCTGCCACTGCCGGTAATGAAACTGCCAAAGTGGTGAAAGTGGGAGTCCCCGTCACTACTAAGGAAACTGTCAGAATTGGCGAACGAAATACCACAGCCAGGGGACAGCGTTATCTAGACTTAGACAGCTATCGACAACAGCGAAATTTAGGTCGGTTAAAAGTCACTGAAGGAGGGGAGAAATATGATACACAGGGAAATTTAAAAGAAGTCAAGGTAGAAATTACCCCCTATTTAGAAAGTGATGCCGCTTGGATTAAACGAATCTTAACCCAAGAAGTGGGGAATAAAGGTAATACCAATTCTCCAAAATGTGACTACAGATAGGCTAGAATATCATATTAGTAGAGTTAAAGGAAAAATATGGCAGGAGTTTATAAGATAGAAATATCTGAAAGTGAAGCAG
>NZ_JACJSW010000230.1:0-19693 GCF_014698375.1 Microcystis flos-aquae FACHB-1344
TGCGCTTCGTTTTTGAAGCAATTGTCAAACCGCCGACACCATCGGTCAAAGCAGGGAGGCATCGCAGCTGGGGTTGTCTCTTTCATCGCCGATTTTTCAACGTAAAGTGCTTATTCTATAACGATTATACTCTATTATACTCTTGTTGATCGTTTAAGTCCCATTAAACGAGTTTCGATCGCTTTTTGTCCATTGATAATCAGATTTTCTAACCTTTTTAGGTCATTTTCCGTAAAAGCCGTCATCAGCTAAACTCCTAATAGATTAATTTTTTCTCGTCTTGAGATTGAGTCGATCGTTGACTAATTTAATTATGGAGTCAAAATCAAACTGTTACCCATTGATAGTTCTAGGTTCGACGCGGCAATAGGGATTTAGGGTGATAGGCAAATTTCCCCCACTTCCCCACTTCCCCACTTCCCCATCTCTCCTTTCCCATAAATAAACATTATTGTTTTCCTGTATGGATAACTTTTATTGATGAATATCGATCGCACTATGCAAGAGGCAATAGGGATTTAGGGTGATAGGGAAATTTCCGCTAAATCCCCCACTTCCCCACTTCCCCACTTCCCCACTTCCCCACTTCCCTTTACCATAAATAAATATTATTGTTTTCCTGTATGGATAACTTTTATTGATGAATATCGATCGCACTATGCAAGAGGCAATAGGGATTTAGGGTGATAGGCAAATTTCCGCTAAATCCCTCACCTCCCCACTTCCCACACTCCCTACTCCTGTCTCCTGTCTTCTAAATTCTGCTGTATTGTTTCCCCTCATGAATATTGATCGCACTATCCAACTAGCTCATCAATTAGCGGACACTTCTGGAGAGATTATCCGGCGCTATTTTCGGCAGCCCCATCTAGAAACCGAGACAAAACTCGAGCAAGTTTCCTCAATAGTAACAATCGCCGATCAAGAAGCTGAGGAGGCGATGGTGGCGATTATTCGGCGAGAATTGCCTGAAGATGGGGTTATTCGGGAAGAAGGAGCCAATATTCCCTCCCAAAGTGGTCGTTATTGGGTATTAGATCCCATCGATGGCACATCCTCTTTTGTCAAGGGATTACCGATTTTTGGGACTTTAATCGGCCTAGTGGCAGAAAATCAACCGATTTTAGGAATTGTCGATCAACCGATTTTAGGCGATCGCTGGTTAGGAGTGAAGGGAAAAGCGAGTCTTTATAATAACCAGATGATTGTTAATCCCTACCGTCAAGATCGGGAACTTGTCTTAAAAAATGCCTGTTTAGCCTCCACCACTCCCTTAATGTTTATCACAGAACGACAGCAAGCGATCGCTCGTCAGCTGCAAAGCGTCTGTAAACGTACCGCTTTTGGGGGTGATTGTTATAACTATATGATGTTAGCCACTGGCTGCACTGCCATGGCGATGGTAATCCTAGAATCAGACCTGAAATACTACGATTTTTGTGCTTTAATTCCGATTATTGAAGGTGCGGGCGGAATAATTAGCGATTGGTCAGGTAATCCCCTACAAGCTGATTCTAGCGAAGTTTTAGCCGTCTCTAATTCGGTTTTATGGCGGCAGGTTTTAGAACAAATCAGCAGAGTGGGTTAGTGCGAATAGCAAGATAATTAGTCAACAGCTAACCCACCCCCGCGGCAATTAAACGGTGGCTAATTGAGGTTGGGGACGTTTGCTGTTACGGATACCTTCGATCGCCGTCGCGTAATCGGGGGCATTAAATACCGCCGAACCTGCTACAATCGCATTAGCACCCGCTTCGAGAACTTGCCAAGTATTAGCCGGTTTTAAGCCGCCATCCACTTCAATCCAGGGATCCAAGCCTCTTTCATCGCACATTTGACGTAATTGACGGATTTTGGGGACAACTTCCGGGATAAAACTCTGGCCACCAAAACCGGGGTTAACGCTCATAATTAGGACTAAATCGCACAAATGCAGCACATATTCGATTAAATCTAAGGGAGTGGAGGGATTTAACACCACACCCGCTTGTTTACCGAGTTCGCGGATTTGGCAAAGAGTACGATGGAGGTGGGGAGAAGCATTATGTTCAGCGTGAACAGAAATAATGTCAGCACCCGCTTTCGCAAAGTCAGCCACATATTTTTCTGGTTCCACGATCATTAAATGCACATCTAAAGGTTTTTTCGTATAGGGACGAATAGCGGAGACAATCAGGGGTCCAATGGTGATATTCGGGACAAAACGACCATCCATCACATCAACGTGAATCCAATCGGCTCCTGCCTTATCCACAGCCTCGATATCGGCTCCTAATTTACTAAAATCCGCCGATAGGATCGAGGGAGAGACAACGATCGACTTCGAGCTTCCGTTTTGGGTCATGGCTAACTATAGAATTTCGTGTTTATATTTTCGTAACAATCTTATCAGCAATCAGTGATCAGTGATCACTAATCGGATTTGAGTTTTCAGTCGGGGTAATCCCAGGGCATTTTGTATAAATTGTAACAGACAAAAATTTGTGATTGTTGTAAGGCAATAACCGCTACTGACAATCAAGCATTTCTACTCTAAAATAAAAGATATTGCAATCCCTTTTAGGGAATTTCTCAGAAACTTGAGGTATATTAAGTGTGACATAATCACAGTTTCGCATTTAACCTTCATAAGATGGAATATGAATATCATTGACGCTTTAAATCTCAAAAACCCCCAAGATTACCCTTCTAGAGAAGCTTATCAGCAAGACGTTGTCAAAGCGGTACAGGTCTTAATGCGTTTAGGTATTATGGATAGTCCCTCGGCCGATTTAACCGGTTCCCTAGACTCTATCCTTGAGAAATTACAAGAGGATGAACTGGCTATCTACGGTAGAAAACGCAGTAAACAAGAAATTATCGCCGATTTAAAGCAAGTTAATAGTGAAATTGTCGAACTCGATCGAGAAATAGCTGACTTAGAATGGCAAATTGCCCTCAAAAAAGCTGAAATATCTGTTAATGAGGCATCTTAGGTTTTTATCTTGATTCTGGTTCGTTTTCTCCAAACTGAGCGCAATAATCATCAAGACGGTTTTCCAGAAGCATCCTTAAGAGTTTAATAATAATTAGGGCTACGATCGCTAAGGGGATATTGCTGCCAAAGGTAATTCCGATCACCCCTTCCACTATATCTGCTGTCGTTCTCGTCGCTCTTCGATGATAAAAATGGCAAAATTTTGCCTTAAAAGTCGGTGATTCAGTAGCTGTCTCGGCAATTTCAGCCAGTCCTTTCAGTTTTTCCGGTGTATCGTAGGAAGTATATTCATTCTCCAGTTGTCTGCGCTGCTCTTCCAACTGACGACGACGCAGACGAGCAGACTCTAAACGGCGCTGAAAAGCTTCCAGTTCTTCTAATTCATTAAAAGTGTTCATGGGTGATAACATTTTTGGGTAAGAGCAGGGCTTTCGTTGTGTAGCAATTCATTCTTCATATTCTGATTTGACAACACAGGTTTCTAACATACCAAAGCATGGAGGGGAATATCGGGCCGGTTAGCAAGTTTCGGTTTAGCGATAAACCAAGCGCCATTGGCCTAAGCATCGATAACCTGTTAGCATAGGGATTGGTGTCGGATAATTCCAAAACCTCGTTAAGGGTCAGCAATTCTCCCTTGAGTTCTTCGGGCGGATTTTTGAGTATTTCGCATAATTCCGCCGTTTGTTGGGCATTGAGGGGAAGGGGAGGGATACCTAATTTCGCTCGCTCGGCAACGTGTCGGTGATAGGCTTCTAACATAGGTCTATTGTCTCCTAGTCTTCACTTGTGACGGTTTCTTCCTAGGTTACTGGATTTTTGCTAGTCTCTGAATTTCTAGGTTAACGAGACATGACTTTGCTGTGCGATTTCCATAAAATGAGAAAATAGCGATCGATTGACTATATTAAGGCGTAGATAATGGCTATCACCGATTCTGATCTAGATTTAGCACAATATATCGACCATGGTTCCCAATAAGCTAACCGCACCCTGGGGGGAGATAACGATCGAACCTATAATGGAGAGAAGTATTCTCCAGAGTCAACAATATGTCACTCAGTCAACTGTTGCCCACAGTTAATCAGTTATCTCACCAAGATAAGCTTCGACTCATTCACTTTCTGCTCCTAGCAGTCGCCAAAGAAGAGGGATGCAGCCTAGAACCAACTAGAGAACCTGATCGAGAAAATGTACTGCTTGAGCAACTCGCATCCACTGAAGCCGTGCTATGGTCGCCTCAAACCGATAGCGCAGCAGTGCAGGCATTGTCGGAGCTTCTGATTGCTGCAAAGGGAACATCCAATGCTTGATGGACAACGCTATTCATTTACTGAACGAAGAGACAACCTAGGGCGATCAGTAATCATGCCATATATCCCTTTAATGCTCACACTGGGCGATCGTTCTCTAGAAGTGACAGCATTGCTGGACACTGGTGCCAGTGTCAATGTTCTACCCTACGAGATTGGACTACAGCTAGGAGCAGTCTGGGAAAATCAAACAGTATCCATTCCCTTGAGCGGAAACTTGGCTCAAAGCAATTCACGAGGTTTGGTTGTATCTGGTGCAATTGCACAATTCCCTTCTGTTCTGCTTGGATTCGCTTGGACTAAGATGAGAGATATACCTGTAATTCTTGGACACATGAACTTCTTTGCAGAGTTCAATGTGTGTTTTTATCGACACGAGTTGGCTTTTGAGGTTTGCCCGAAAGACGGATGAAGTTGATAGCCGCCGCTCATCTTAGCCGTTACAATGCTTGAAGATAATCGGCTTTGCCGCAATCCAGATATGAATGCTAATTGTGCAAAGTATCCACAAGTTAACTTGGTTCGGAGTTTGAAGAATTGCTCAGAAGACAATTCATAATTAAAATCAGCCAAGCCGAATCATCTAAGGACTAATATGAATTTGACTGAGAATATAACGCAAGCGATCATAATCATCCTTAAGTAAAACACTTAACTGTCTGCCCACATTCACTAACCATTGTCGATCGGCTTGACGCAATTGATACATCTGACGGATAGAAGCAGCTGCCAAAGCTTCCACGGGAGTATTTTTGACCTGTAATAAAATTCGTAAAAAGTCTAATTGTTCACTAAAATAAACTACTTCTAACGACTCACATTGATAAACTGCCTGATGAATTTGTGGAGGCCGGGGAGGAATATATTGATAGATATAACCTCGCCCGGCACCATTGCCATTAAATTGTCCTGGCAGGGTTTCAAAACCGACAATAGTTGCCCGAAATTCCGTTTTTAACATAGCGAAAATCTGCGGCTGTTGTTCCCGCAATTCAGCCAAAGACAACCCCAAAGCTCTAGCGCGATGTACCGAATCGATCGGTGCAGTGGTGGCAAAGGTGACAATCCCAAAAATCTTATTACCCGTTTCTTCATCGTAGGCTTTTACCCAACTACCAAAAGCGGGCATAAAAGGAAAATTTAACTCCTCTGGTTCCAAACATTGCGCTAAAAACTCGGTCGTCGTCGTCTCGATAACTTCGGCGATATGATCGGGATGGCGGTTATCCGTGGCTAATTGCGGTAAGGGTGGACGCATGGTTATTTTTTGCCTTTAGCGGGGGCAATAATTACTTCTTCTAATTCCGAGAGATTAAAGGTAACTAACTTATCCCAGTTACCCCCCTCAAAAAGAACGGCCACTTTCCCATCGCTTAAACGCTGGGCTAAACCTTCAAATTTATAGTAGGTATCATCGGGATTGGTGACTCGAACGGTACTACCTGGCAAAATCATAGGATTGACGACGAAATTATAATTAACTGTCTCTTAGCTTATCAAAATTTAGTGATCAGGGAGTCGTGACTTACCCCTACCTTCTGTTATCCGTCTTAGGCAATACGTCCCTGTTCTCTACCCGATCAGGCGATCGCAATTCGTTGATCAGGCGACAATTGTTGTACTGCTTAAATAAGCTGTTCTAAAGTTAAGGGAATGGTTCTCATCGATTTTGCTTTAATAATTTATAATTTGCTCTATTTAACTCTCAACACGAGCTACAGGAGATCGCAATAACTACTAGGATGCGCTTTTCGATAGCGTAACGCACCAATTTAATAATAAAGTTAGTGCGTGGGGTGCGGATTGTTAATTTAGGTTTTTTATCAGAGATTATCGCCGTCTAACACACCCTACAAGATCGGCGTACTGCTAGGCAGTGCCTTCGGCATCGCACTATTGGGCATTCAGGTTTCTGAGAATTTTTTGTGCTAAAAATTCTTTGATTTCTGTATGTCGTGGTACAGCTTCAATGACCCCAGTTTGAGGGTTAATCCAAAGAGAATGAGATGCACCCTCTCGCTTAAGATAACAACCAGCTTTCCGCAACTTTTTTTCTAATTCTTGACGTTTCATGGAATGGAAATTGTCTCCTCGATCGCTTCTTTTGATAGTCCTCGACGAATATCAGCTAAACGATCTTCAAAAATTAGTTGAATAGCACTTTTTAAGCTTTCTTTGGCTTCTTCAATGGTTTCTCCTTGACCATTTGCACCTAGGACTTCAGGACAAATCGCCCAGTATCCCCCTTCTGTTGCTGCTTCAATGATGGCGGTTAATTCTCCTTTCATGACAATCTCCTTTGATAATTTATGAATTATTCGATAATTTATGAATTAGCGTGCTGCTACGCAGTGCCTTCAACATCGCACTCTCAACCAAAATATCACAAGATCACGACACAAGATTAGAGCATCATGGGGATGATGTTGGGTTGAGTACCGATCACCCAACCTACAAGATCAGGCGATCGCACTGATATTGATTGAGAAGAAATAACAATAAATTGTTCAGGAGATAAAATTACATTTTCATAAGTAAAACCACCAATGACTTTAGGATTATAAATCATTAAATCAATAGCGTATGCTTCAGGATTAGGATAGCATTCAACCATTGCACCAATTGTTCCTTTAGGAATAATTAAATCTGAAAAATCGGCGGTTATATCTATTAAAGTTTGAATCGAATCATTAATTTTTGCTTTCATTATGTTTTGCTCCTTTAGCTGTAAACTTCTAACCAGTTTGTAATTAATCTAGGAATAATTTTGCCTTGATCTATTTGCCAGATTGTGATTCAATTTCCTTGCCCTCCATTAAAACCTTTGATCCTAATTGTAACTTTTAATCTCATACCATAGGGATTATTTTTGCTTTTATAGGCTGGTGCATAAGGTAAAATTTGACGAATTTGTTGAATTATATCTTGAGTTGCAATTTGACGGCCTTCTTGAGTTTCAACAGAATAACCTATCATGGCAAATCCCATCCATTTTCCTTGATTTTAAGGGTTGTTAGGTTGCAATGAGTAATCGGTAAACTTTCGCAAGTCTATTTCGGCTTGATCTGCATTTGGTAAGGGTTCTCCTTCTTTCCAGCTAATACTCATATTACAATCTTACAAATGCTCTGAATCAAGCTCTGGGATTAGAGTATCATAATTTCAGAGCATAGGGTTAAGATTCCTGATTATATGAGCAAAGATAATAAAAATCATTCGCAGTTTGAGCTAAACGAAGTGCCACCCAACCCATAACATGAAGAATAATCGGGGGATGATGTTGGGTTTCCGTTGTCAACCCAACCTACAAGATCAGGCTTATTTTTCAGGGATAGCGGATAAGATAGCTCGCAGTGCTTTGTTTACATCTTCAGAATTTTTGAAAACTTTAGCGACATCTGGTTCTAAGGTGACAGTTATTTTTATTTCATTTACCTGAGAAGCAAAACGATTAGGATGAGCCTTAGTATAATCAAAGTTATATTCAGGAAGTAGGTCATCTTGTAAATTTTGTTTGGTTTCAGAATCCTGTGTATTTTTCATAGTCTTGGCGTTCTTTTTTGGTTGTTAAACGTGCGCTGATAATACGAATCATTTGATTTATTTCAGTAAAACAAACTACTAAAAGACGATTCTTGTCATCGTGTCCGATAATAATTTCTCGTTTTTCACCGACCGAATGCCACTCATCATCAAAAATGTAGGCTAAAGGCTCTCGAAAAACAGCCTTGGCTTCCTCAAAATTGATGCCATGCTTTTTGAGATTAAGTTTTGCCTTGGGGTTATCCCACTCAAATTGTAAGTTCATAAACTCAATTCTAGTTCAATCTCCCCCTAAACAGCGCACTCTCAAATTTTGTCGTTGTCATACTCCCAAGGTATCATAGCTAGTGGACTGTTTCAGCTAATTTGGTGTATTAGAAAAATGCTATAAATTCTATAATCTAAGACTTTAAGCCGAAATCTATTGTCCTATTTTAGCTGAAACAGTCCAGTAGGGTGTGTTAGCGAAAGCGTAACGCACCAATTTAATGATGGAGTTGGTGCGTGGGGCGGATTATTAATTTTGGTTTTTTATCAGAGATTATCGCCGCCTAACGCACCCTACAAGATCGGCGATCGCACTGTTTCAGTTAATTTGGTGTATTAGAAAAATGCTATAAATTCTATAATCTAAGACTTTAAGCCGAAATCTATTGTCCTATTTTAGCTGAAACAGTCCAGTAGGGTGCGTTAGCGAAAGCGTAACGCACCAATTTAATGATGAAGTTGGTGCGTTACGGCGGATTGTTAATTTTGGTTTTTTAACAGAAATTATCGCCGCCTAACGCACCCTACAAGAGCGGCGATCGCTATCTAAAGAAACCACGTCCTCTAAGCATTCTAGGAGGTCTAGCTTGGGGACTACGAGGATTGGGAGGACTCTGATTTGCTGGTCTATTATCTTTTGGGTCTGGATTGCGAGGTGGATTATTAGGTGGTTGGCTATTAGGTGGTTGGCTATTAGGTGGTGGTTTACCGCCTCCTCCATTATTACCTGAAGGATTAGCAGGATTACCCGAAGGATTAGCAGGACTTTCTTTTCTAGTTGGTTCTGGTGGTGCTGTAGGAGGGGTTTGAATTGTAGGATCAAGAAGTTGACCAATAAAATAAAAACTCTCTATAAGAAATTCAACTATTTTAATAATTGGTTCTTTATTTCTAGCCAAAAAAGCAACTGTTGTAATAGTTGCTTTTTTTAAATACTCAACGAAAGCCACTTCCCCACTAGGATCGATCGCATTTACCGGATTAACCCCAGCGTATAAATAATCATGCAAGGTTATCGGTTGATTATTGTAACCCTCAAAGGGATCAACGGAAGCAAAACGCCCGGTATTAGGATCATAATACCTTGCTCGTAAATAATAACCATCTACCGCATCATCAAACTGCTCACCCGCAAACAGATAATTATTCTCCGCATCCCCGACCTTACGGGTTAAATTACCATAAGCATCATAATCATATTCTACAATGACAGAACCATTATTACCCGTCATCAAACGAGTGCTACCTAAACCATCCACTTGATAGTAAATCCGATTTGCACCGTCATTTTGAGAGATTAAATCCCAACCGTGAGTATAGGTAGTATTAACTGTACCATTAGTTTGATATTCCTCAATCACTTGGGCGTATTGCTGTTGATTATTGTCAATTAAGAAGCGAGTCACCTCACCATCCACATCAATCGCCACTCGGATACCATTATGATCATATTCAAACTCGATGCGTCCGGTTTCGCCGTTTTCCGTGACTTCTACCGCGGTTAATTCACCCTTAGCATTCCACTCATAATTAGTGGTAGTTGCGCCATTTTCTACCTTAGCAAGGAGATTACCCTCATCATCGTATTGATATTGGGTAACATTTCCGCCAAGGATTTCTTTTAACAATCTGTCGTTTTTATCATAGTTATAGGTAGTTTTACCTTCCACTGAATCCACTTTTTCTAAACGATTTCCTACTACATCAAAACTGTAAGTAATCGTTTTGTTGCCTGCTACAGTGTCAGTAATTTTCTCTTGGGTTAAACGATAGAGATTGTCATAAGTGTACTCCACTGTACGACCATCATTTTCTACCACTTTCACCCGATTACCCATCGCATCTAGGGTATAGGTATAACTAGAAATAATACCCGCATCATTGCGGTTTTCGAGGTAGGTTAAGCGATTTAACAAGTCATATTGTTGATTTTCTGTCACCCCATTGGGGAAGACGGTTTTAACCAAGTTACCTACCGCATCATAATCGTAGTCTGTTACTCCATTATCCGCATCTTTAACAGTATCAAGGCGATTCAACCCATCATAAGTATAAGTGGTTGTGCCTGAAGGTACGGTTAAGGTAAGAATATTACTAGCCTTGTCGTAAGTATAGCTAATAGTACGGTTATCGGGTTCGGTACGACTAATTAATCTGTCACGCTCATCATAAACATAATTTGTCATCCCTCGATTATCGATAACGGTAGCTAATTCCCCCGTCAAGGTATAGGTAAAGGTTTCCGTAGCTGTACCATCAGAGAAGGATTTTTCGGTTAACCAGTTACGCTCATTATATTTATAGGTGGTGACTGCTCCATTAAAGTCGGTTACTTTAATTAAATTACCGATTTTATCGTGAATTGTCTCGTTACGTTGTCCACCAGGTAAGATGGTAGCTTTTAGACGGCGTAAACTGTCATATTCAAACTTAGTGATATTACCATTTGCGTCTTTTTGCTCGATTAAATTACCCACTAAGTCATATTTATACTCAGTGCGTTGATTTAAAGCATCAATTACCGCCGTTAGTCTTCCTAAAGCGTCATATTCATAATTACTGGTATTTCCTGCTAAATCGGTTTCTGCTATCACTCGTCCTAAAGGATCATAAGTGGTAGTCATTACAGCATTATTAGCATAAGTTGTGGTAAGAAGACGATCAAGCTCGTCATAATCATACTCAGTGATGCGCCCTAACGCATCTGTCATGGCAATTTGTCGCCCGTCTGCATCATAATTATAGCTGGTAATTTGATTGAGGGCATTAGTAACAGTTAAAAGGCGATCAGCTTGATCATAATTAAATTCGGTACGATTACCTAATTCGTCAATTTCGGCAATTTTTCGCCCAGCTTTATCGTATTCTTTCTTAGTGCGGGGATTATCCGTTAAATTGTCAGGGGTACTATCAGGATAAATTACTTCAATTTCTCGCCCTAAAGCATCATAAATATAGATAGTTTTACGTCCTAATTCATCAATAAAACCCGTTAAACGATCTAAAGCGTCGTATTCATTTTTGGTGCGAGGGTTATTGCTTAAATTATCAGGAGTGCTATCAGGTAAGATGGTTTCAATCAATAAACCACGATCATTATAACGGTATTCTGTGCGTCTTCCTAATGCGTCTATTTCTGCTACTTTTTCCCCAGCGGCGTTATATTCGGTTTTAGTAATACCCCTTGCACAACCACAACTACTCCCTTCAGGATCAGCTTTTTCAATCAAGCGTCCTTGAGCATCATAGATATAATTAGTAATAGCACCCAAAGCATCAGTAACACTCGCTACTCGTCCATTACTATCATAGGTAAAGGTGGTTTTTGCTCCCGTAGGATCGGTTAATTCAGTTAAGTTACCACGATTATCATACTTAAAGTTACTAATTTTACCATTAGCATCGGTGACAGTGGTTAAAAGTCCCAAGGAGTCATATTTATATTCAGTAACATTGCTTTCTGTGTCTTCCCGTTTAGTGAGATTACCGTTATTATCATAGGTGTAAGTGGTGACAAAACCTAAAGCAGTAGTCTCTGTCAAGATGTCGTTACTTTGGTTATAAGTAAAGGTTTTCTTGTTACCTTCCCCATCGGTTTCTGTCAGCTTATTACCTCGACTATCATAGGTATAACTGGTGATATTACCTTCGGGATCGGTTTCACTTAACAGGTTATTATCTTCATCGTAAGTGCGTAAAGTAATACCCCCTAATTGATCAACTTCTTGAATAACATTACCTTGAGCATCAAAAACCCGGGTAATAGTCTTACCAAAAGGATCTTTAACAGTTTGGCTATTAGTAGCATTATCAAAGGTGATATTTAATTCATTACCGTTAGCGTCAATAATTTTGCTGATTTGTCCATTTTCGTCATACTCTGTACGAGTCGCACTGCGTCCCAAGGGATCAATAATTTCTGTTAAGAAGTGTTGACGATTGGGGTCATCATAAACTAGCTGGGTGGTGTTATTAGTGCGGTCAATCACCTCAATTAAATCACCGTTGCTATCATAAACATATTTAATAGATTTACCATCAGGATCGATAATTTCAGTAATGCGACCTTGAGCATCTCGAATAAAGTCAATTTCAGCACCCGTTGAGCTAATAATACCCTCATCGGAGAAGGTTAATTTATTGCCATTTCTGTCGGTGACATCAATTAAACCAAAATTCTGATCATAGTTATAAACCGTTCCATCTTTGGTGGTTAATTTATATTGCGAGGGATTATAACCCAAGAAACTAAAGAGAAAGGCTCCTACTGTACCGTCACTACGAATAGTTAACGGAGTGTTTTCTACTTCCAATTTATCAAATACACCAGCATCGGGAGTAAATTTAGGAGCATAAATTGCACCGAAGAAACTAGCAGAAACTGGTACGGGATTAAAAGTAAATCCAACGCGGCGGCCATCGGGAGTATTTAAAGTTACTCGTGTCCCGACGGAGAAGGTATTAGAAGTTCCAAAGAAATCGGAATTAGCCTCACTTAAATCTCGTCCATCGGGGGAGGATTCGACAATTTTGGCATCTTGTAAACCTAAATCCCAACCATAGCCAAAATCTCCTTGGCTTGCACTTTCTAAGCTATTATAACGACGGACAATTTCAATGGGAATACCGGTTAGAGGAATAGATAGGTCGGTATATTCTAAAGAAAAGTCACCCGGTTTATTTTGTCCTGTCACATTTAAAATAACGCCTTGAACATTACCATTACCACTAAAATCAAAAGCGGTAATTTTTATTAGATAACTTCCATTTGCCAACAAACGAGGATCTAGATTAGCTACCTGCTGATTAGTAATATTTTGAGTGCCTTTTGTCAATAAAGTATAATCTGGATCATTTTCCCCGATATTGCTTAAATCAACTGCTTCAATCGGGGCAATTTCCACTCGATAAAATTCGAGGTTATCATCTGTGATGGTAGCAATAATATCTGTAGGCGACTTGATAATGCCTTGGGTGGCTTCTAAGTTAGTCTTGTTAATTTCAACAACAGGTGCTTCGGTATCACTGGGATCAAGTACCCGCACTTCAATTGTTTCTGTATCCTGATTACCGGCTGCATCGGTAGCAGTAGCAACAATTTGATAAAGTCCTGCTTTTTGACCGACAAAAGTGGCAGTATTAATTTGTCCATTGGGACTATTAGGATTAAGAGTTAGCGGAGTTGTATTAGCCGTTAAAGTGAGGGTTTTAACTTCGATATTATCCGTTGCTCGAACTTGGAAATTAATACTTTCCCCAATATTAATCAGGTTACTATTAAAGCCTAATTCCACTACCGGATTAGTAATATCATCATTGCTAAGGGTTAAGTTATAGGTTTGAGTGGTGATTCCCCCGCGTCCATCGCTGACTTGAATCGTCACAGGATAAATACCTTGATTTTGGGATGCAGATTGCCAACGAATACGGCCAAATTGATCAATTGTTAAACCTTGAGGCGCTTGTAAGAGATTATAGGTTAAAGTGTCGTTATCTGCATCTTTGGCAATAACATCATATTTGTAAGTAACGCCTAATTGAGCTAATTCTAACGGCTGAGAATTAATAATCGGTGCCTGATTAGGGGTAACTCGGATATAGTAATTTTGATAGGCAATCCCACCATCTGCATCCGTCGCTGTGACTGTAACTTGAAAATCACCGTTAGTGGTGTTTTGAGTTTGCCAAGTAATTAAACCTGTATTTGTATCAATAGTCATCCCATTGGGTTTAACCGTTAAATTGTAGCTAATAGCGGTATTTTCGGGATCATTAGCCTCGACATCGTATTGATATAATCCCCCAGCACCAATGATGATTTTAGGTGTGCTGGTAATACTAGGTAAGTTGTTGTCTAATGTAGCTAAAACTTGTAATTGATAGGATTGGGTGTTAGTCCCACCAAAACCATCGCTAACTTTGATTTCAACGGTTTGTTTTCCTAAGTTAGTAGGGGTATATACTATTAGGCCAGTATTGGCATTAATGGTCATCCCTTCCGGGGGATTAATTAGGCTATAGGTTAGGGTATCATTATCAAAATCAGTGGCTCTTACTTCATAGCTGTAGGTATTATTAATCAGGGTAACGGTGTTAGGAGAGGAGATAATTTGCGGTGGGGTGTTAATACCTTTAGTATTGAGGAAAAATTCTTGAGTAGCAATGCCTCCTTTACCATCAGACACTCGCAAAACTACTCGATTATTACCGATTTGATTTTGTTTCGGTTGCCAAATTAAGCTACCAGTTTCTGCATCAACTGCCATGCCTTCAGGTTGATTCAGTAAGCTATAGGTTAACCTGTCATTATTGGCATCGGTAGCAGTGGCTCGATAGGTTAATAATTGTCCTATTTGGGCAGTTTGAGGCGCTGTGCTAGTGAATACGGGAGCCTGATTGGGGATAGGTTGATCAATTTTTTGGTTGCCAAAATTGATGTTACTAACAGTTTCTCCTGCTTTGAGTTTTACAGTATAAAAATCTGGACTAGCAATGCTACCGGGTAATCCTTGTACATTAATAACATCAAAACCTGGGCTTAGTCCATTATTGTCAAGTCCAACAATTTTTATAGCTCGGACTGGTTGGTTAAAATTGATTGAAGCAAGATCAAAAATTGAAGTTGTTCCGCCATCTCCAATTCCAAGTAAGACAAAATCTTCTAAGTTAGAACTAACGTAAACTTCTGCTTGTTCTCCAGCAAATCCGATTTCTGGAATAAAAATATCGTTACCCGGTTTATCAATAATAATTTCGTCAGTAAAACCAACAGTTACATAAGAGCCTGTAGGAAGTGATAATGCTCCTAAAGTATCACTTCCTAAAATAATATCAACACTGACTAAAACAGGGCCATTGCCATCATTATCTGCTCCATAAGGTTCATTAAACGTTCCTGCTCCACTGTTAAAGTAGTCAAGAATAACATCAGCAAAACCATCTCCTAGAGAATCTGTAGGTTGTCCACCAGGATAAGTTTGTTTATAATCTGTGGGTATAATTTCCCTGACAATATAAGTACCTGCTTCTAAACCAGTGAATTGATATTTTCCGTTTTCATCGGTGATTTGACTAGGCTCATTATTATCAAAAGTGCCATTATTATTTGAGTCAAGATAGACGGTAATTCCTTCTAAAGCAGGTTCATTGTTAATAAATGTCCAGGAAAGAATATCATGGTTTCCTAATCCTGCCCCTGTAGCAGAAGTAAAACCGACAAAAAACTCATTTTGTCCGAGAATTTCAGCAATATTAACTGTTGCGGAAACAGTGGCTTGTGTAGGGCGATTAGAGTCTTGAGAGACTCTAGCTTCTAGTAATTGTGACGAGCCATTATAGTCAATCCAAACATTCCAAATTTCTCCATTATTGAAGCGAGTAGGAATATTAGCTTGGACAATAGAAGTTGTGCTTCCATTAACATTAATACCAATATGATTGCCATTATTTTGATCTTGGCTACCATTATTAAATGTATCTAATTCAACAACAACAGTATTGTTTAAGCCTTCATAACCAATTCCTCCCCCTGCACTACCAATGGTATCTGTTGGACTGATAATAAAAGCTATACCATCCGCACCTTCACCATCTTCATCCCCAAGCCCGCTAGATTCAGAAATAGAAAATTTGAAGTTAGTAGAAAATAATAGATTTTGGTTACTATCTCGAACAAGGTTAAAGGGATTTTTTAATAAAGCATTCCCAGATGAGTAGAAACTATTTAATGATAGCCTTAAAGCATTATCTACGATTGCAGTATCTCCAGACAATATTAAAGAAGATACATCTACAGAAAAATCCTCAAAATTAGCTGAATCCCATATTCCATTACCGTTGGTATCTTCCCATTTAACCCCTTCAATTGTTCCTAATAAAGCATTATTTAACGCAATAACAAACTCTTGGGTATCCACACCCCCACGATTATCCGTAACCTTAACAGAAATATCATAGTTACCAACAGTTTTACCTGCTGTATTCCAAACAATTTCTCCTGTTAAATTATCAATGCTCATTCCTTGAGGAGCATCAACTAAAGAATAGGTTAAATTATCCTCATCAGGATCAATCGCATTAACATCATAAACATAATTTTGACTGGTACTAGCTTTAAGAATAGGCTCAGAGATGATGACAGGTGCATAATTATCCGTTTCTTCTTCTAACACCAATAAAGTATAAACCTGAGTCGCAATACCACCCTTACCATCATCAACTTGTAAGGTTATCTCGGTTGCTCCTGAGACGGTGGGAGTGAATGTAACAACACCTGTACTCTGATTGATTACCAAACCATTGGGGGCATTGATGACAGAATAGGTTAAATTATCATTATCAGCATCAGTCGCATCAGCATCATAACGATATTCAGTGTTGAGATTACCAGAAACGACGGGATTGGAAACGAATACTGGAGGACGATTTGGTTGAGAATCAATAACGTTGGTTACTACCCCTAAATTATAAGTTTGGGTATCCCTTCCCCCTTTACCATCTTCCACTGAAATAGAGATGTTATAATTGCCGATTGTTGGGGATTGCCAACTTAAAACACCAGTATTATTGTCAATGGTTAAACCATCAGGGGCAAGGGAGAGGGAGTAGAATAAGGTATCATTATCCGCATCAACGGCATTTGCATCATAACTATAATCATTACCGACAATAATCTTTAACTCAGGATTAGTCGTAAATTCAGGAGCATTATTCGCGGAAACAGCAGAAACAATTAAGTTATTGGGATTAATGACAAAACTAATGGTTTGACTATCATTCCCTCCTTTACCATCACTCACAGTATAAACAAAATTGCCACCATTACCATTAACATCTGCTAGAGGTGTGTATAGCAAAGAAGTCAGAGAATTAATCGAAATCTCATCACCTACATTAATAACTGTGCCATCAGCTAAAGTGATTTTTCCTTTGCTGTTATCTGGTAATTGAGTGACAGAAACCGTTAAAGTATCCCCATCAATATCTGTAGGTGTATTAATATTTAAGGGGATAGGTTGACTGTCTTCTGGTAAAGTAATAGTTTTATCTGCATCGGTGACAGGAGGGTTATTACCAGAAGTATTCTCAGGGGTAATAATAAAACTAATGGTTTGACTATCACTACCTCCTTTACCATCACTCACAGTATAAACAAAATTGCCACCATTACCATTAACATCTGCTAGGGGTGTGTAAAGCAAAGAAGTTAGAGAATTAATCGAAATCTCATCACCCACATTAATAACTGTACCATCAGCTAAAGTGATTCTTCCTTTGCTGTTATCTGGTAATTGAGTGACAGAAACCCTTAAAGTATCCCCATCAATATCTGTAGGTGGATTAATATTTAAGGGGATAGGTTGACTATCTTCTGGTAAAGTAATAGTCTTATCTGCATCGGTGACAGGAGGGTTATTAACAGAGGTATTCTCTGGGGTGATAACAAAACTAATGGTTTGACTATCACTACCGCCTTTACCATCACTCACAGTATAAACAAAATTGCCACCATTACCATTAACATCTGCTAGAGGGGTGTAAAGCAAAGAAGTTAGAGAATTAATCGAAATCTCATCACCCACATTAATAACTGTACCATCAGCTAAAGTGATTCTTCCTTTGCTGTTATCAGGTAATTGAGTGACAGAAACCGTTAAAGTATCCCCATCAATATCTGTAGGTGGATTAATATTTAAGGGTATAGGTTGACTATCTTCTGGTAAAGTAATAGTTTTATCCGCATCTGTTACTGGAGAATTATTACCAGAAGTATTCTCAGGGGTAATGACAAAACTAATGGTTTGACTATCATTCCCCCCTTTACCATCACTCACAGTATAAACAAAATTGCCACCATTACCATTAACATCTGCTAGAGGTGTGTATAGCAAAGAAGTCAGAGAATTAATCGAAATCTCATCACCCACATTAATAACTGTGCCATCAGCTAAAGTGATTTTTCCTTTGCTGTTATCTGGTAATTGAGTGACAAAAACCCTTAAAGTATCCCCATCAATATCTGTAGGTGGATTAATATTTAAGGGGATAGGTTGACTATCTTCTGGTAAAGTAATAGTTTTATCTGCATCGGTGACAGGAGGGTTATTAACAGAGGTATTCTCAGGGGTGATAATAAAACTAATTGTTTGACTATCACTACCGCCTTTACCATCACTCACAGTATAAATAAAATTGCCCCCATTACCATTAACATCTGCTAAAGGTCTGTAAAGCAAAGAAGTTAGGGAATTAATCGAAATCTTATCACCCACATTAATAACTGTACCATCAGCTAAAGTTATTTTTCCTTTGCTGTTATCTGGTAATTGAGTGACAGAAACCGTTAAAGTATCCCCATCAATATCTGTAGGTGGATTAATATTTAAGGGGATAGGTTGACTATCTTCTGGTAAAGTAATAGTCTTATCTGCATCGGTGACAGGAGGGTTATTAACAGAGGTATTCTCTGGGGTGATAACAAAACTAATGGTTTGACTATCACTACCGCCTTTACCATCACTCACAGTATAAATAAAATTGCCCCCATTACCATTAACATCTGCTAAAGGTCTGTAAAGCAAAGAAGTTAGAGAATTAATCGAAATCTCATCACCCACATTAATAACTGTACCATCAGCTAAAGTGATTCTTCCTTTGCTGTTATCTGGTAATTGAGTGACAGAAACCGTTAAAGTATCCCCATCAATATCTGTAGGTGGATTAATATTTAAGGGGATAGGTTGACTATCTTCTGGTAAAGTAATAGTCTTATCTGCATCGGTGACAGGAGGGTTATTATCAGGTGGATTCGGCGAATTATCATTATCTAGAATCGTGCCAATTCCCTCACCTTGAATCAGGATAGCATTGGTCACTCCTGTTAAATTGACCGTGAAGGTTTCCGTAGGCTCGCTAATCGTATCGCCCTTTACAGCAACTGCGATCTTTTTCTCCACTTCTCCCGGTGCAAACGTCAAAATTCCCGTTGAGGATTCATAATCTGTCCCCGCTTGGGCGGTTCCATCTTTCGTTGTAAATTGAGCCGTTACTGTTGTGTTTGTAGGGGCTGATAAACGAACTGTAAAATTAGCAGATTGAGTTCCTGTATTCCCCTCCGTCACTGTGGTATTTTCAATACTCAAAGACGGTAACTGAATCGGTTCTCCAATTGGTTCCCCAAAACTGAACCGAAACACTAAATCATCAAAATCGCGATCGCCACCGCCCCAAAAATCTTCCCAGGCCCAGGTCTGACTATCCTGTTGAGCATGGACATGATTTAAACCATCCTCATTGGCCGCCGCATAGGAAAAGAAAACCGGTGGGGCATTTCCCCCCTTGGCGATCGCCTGATCTGTTGTCCCGTTAGCGACTAGATACCATCCCAGATATTTCCCAGAAGGGACGTTAAACGTTTTACTATCAAACCCTTTCCCAGAGGCAAAAATTACCTGGTGGCGATCGCCTGACAAGGCCGCATCTAAGAGAACTCCATAAAAAAGATGATCCAATAGTCAAGTGGTTTGATAAGGGATTTCCACAAACCACTTTGGCAAATGGGGAAGTCGATTAATCTGTTTTTCCAACTCTGCCA
>NZ_JACJSW010000231.1:0-10652 GCF_014698375.1 Microcystis flos-aquae FACHB-1344
GGCAGAGTTGGAAAAACAGATTAATCGACTTCCCCATTTGCCAAAGTGGTTTGTGGAAATCCCTTATCAAACCACTTGACTATTGGATCATCTTTTTTATGGAGTTCTCTTAAAGGCAAACCCCTGTGTTTGTCAAGCAGGGAGCGGGAAGCGGGGAGTGGGAAGCGGGAAGTGGGGGGAACAAATAAAATAATCTCCTGTCTCCGAGTCTCGTGACGACCGACTGCTGAGGGCTGATAGCGAAAATAACTGATCTGATCCCCTAGCGTGATAAGCTGTGTATTGGCTAATTTTACAAAAAATTAAGACTTTCCCCTTGTGGGAGTTATCAGCTAAAACCCAGAGTAGACATAAACAATGGTAGCGACAACAGAAACTAACGTTGGTAAAATCGTCCAGATCATCGGTCCTGTCATCGATGCCGAATTTCCCAGTGGCAACCTGCCCCGTATTTATAATGCCTTAACCGTAAAAGGAACTAACTCCGCCGGTCAAAATCTATCGGTTACTTGTGAAGTGCAACAGTTACTCGGTGACAACCAAGTGCGCGCCGTTGCCATGAGTACCACCGATGGTTTAGTGCGCGGTATGGATATCGTGGATACCGGCGCAGCGATTAGCGTTCCCGTGGGTAAATGCACCCTCGGTCGGATTTTTAACGTTCTTGGTGAACCCGTGGACGAAAAAGGACCGGTTAACGTCACCGAAACCTCTCCTATTCACCGTCCCGCTCCCAAATTAGTCGATCTTGAAGTAACACCGACGGTTTTTGAAACCGGTATCAAGGTGATTGACCTGCTCACCCCCTACCGTCAAGGGGGCAAAATCGGCCTCTTTGGGGGTGCTGGTGTGGGCAAAACCGTCATTATGATGGAATTAATCAACAATATCGCCATTCAACACGGTGGTGTCTCGGTTTTTGGCGGTGTGGGTGAAAGAACCCGCGAAGGAAACGACCTCTACAACGAGATGATCGAATCGAAGGTAATCAACGCTGATAACCCCGAAGAATCGAAAATCGCCCTCGTTTACGGTCAGATGAACGAACCCCCCGGAGCGAGAATGCGCGTCGGTCTCTCCGCTTTGACCATGGCCGAATACTTCCGCGATGTCAACAAGCAAGACGTACTCTTATTTATTGATAATATCTTCCGTTTCGTGCAAGCTGGTTCGGAAGTATCGGCGCTCCTCGGTCGGATGCCTTCTGCGGTAGGATACCAACCCACCCTCGGTACTGATGTAGGCGACCTGCAAGAGCGGATTACCTCCACCAAAGAAGGATCCATCACTTCCATCCAAGCGGTCTATGTACCCGCGGATGACTTGACTGACCCCGCTCCCGCTACTACCTTCGCTCACTTGGACGGAACAACTGTACTATCTCGTGGTCTGGCTTCCAAAGGTATCTATCCGGCGGTAGATCCCCTCGGTTCCACCAGCACCATGCTCCAAGCTGATATCGTCGGTGATGAACACTACGGCACCGCTCGCGCCGTCCAATCTACCCTGCAACGCTATAAAGAGTTACAGGACATCATCGCTATTCTCGGTTTAGACGAATTGTCGGAAGAAGATCGTCTCACCGTTGACCGCGCTCGCAAAATTGAGCGTTTCCTCTCGCAACCTTTCTTCGTGGCCGAAGTTTTCACCGGTTCCCCGGGTAAATACGTTACCCTCGCTGATACGATCAAAGGCTTCCAGATGATCCTCAAAGGTGAACTCGATCGCTTACCCGAACAAGCGTTCTATATGGTCGGCAATATCGATGAAGCGATCGCTAAAGGCGAAAAACTCAAAAAAGGCTAATTAAAAGTCAGTAGTAACCGCTAAACGCGGTTACTTAACCCAGAAATCTGCCAAAATTATCGTTATTATCACCAATGAGCATTACAGTACGGGTTATTACACCCGATCGCATTGTCTGGGATAACGTGGCTGAAGAAGTAATCCTACCCAGTTCCACGGGACAATTAGGTATTCTTAGCGGTCACGCTCCTTTATTAACTGCCCTGAATATTGGCGTAATGCGAATTCGACCGGGGAAAGACTGGGAAAATATCGCGGTTTTGGGCGGTTTTGCTGAAGTCGAAAATAATGAGATCAAAGTCCTCGTTAATGGGGCGGAATTAGGCTCAAAAATCGATAAAGAAAAAGCTCGCACCGAATACGAACAGGCCCAAACCCGTCTCGATGAAGCCAGCAAAGGGGATGACCGTCGCAAAACTATCCAAGCGCAACAATCATGGCGCAAAGCTCGCGCTAGATACCAGGCCGCTGGCGGTTTAGTATCGCTTTAAACCCAACCAAATCAAATTAAATTAAAGCAAAATCGGGCGGGTTTATATAAACCTACCCGATTCTTTTTCAGTTATCAGTTATCAGATTTGAGGTTTCAGTGAATACTGTTAAGTAGGTGGGTGGAATTAAATATAAGATGAACGTAGGTTGGGTTGAAGCATGAAACCCAACGCCCGCATGGGTTACGCTACCGCTAACCCATCCTACAAATAATTGTGCCTCCCTACTTATTAAGAAGTTGCTGTTCTCCTGCTGAGCGGTGATCACTGAAAAAGTTTCCTGTTTTCCGTTGCCTAAAACTGGAGATTTTGTCGCTCCCCATTAAGATAACTGCTATAAATTAATTGCTACCACTAAACACAACTTCGGGGAATTTTAACTGTGCATCGGCCATGGGGATTTGTCGGCTTTGATTGCGTAACTCTTGCCAAAAATTAATTACTTCTGTGGCTTTGTTGAGAACATCAACGCGATCGGACTCATCAATCCAGTGTTTTGCTTCTAACTCCTCTTGCAGTTGTTGCCAAGCATCATTGCGCGGCCAGAAAAAATAAGCGGTGAGGGGGCTAGTTCCTTTGCCGACCACCTGATCTACAGCGATCGCTACGTTCTGATCTAACCACAATACTTTTAAAATAAACTTTGATTCGGAACTGACTGTCATTGTTAATCGTTAATCGTACAATTCTCGATTATATCATCTTTTGACTCAATTTTCCGCAGTCAGTTTTTAACTATTTTTTCCGATTTTTTCGCCAATAACCACTATGATTCCCGAAACAGACTCTTTAGCTTCTAAACAAATCGGTGTGGCCGTAATTAGAGATGATCGAGATTTAATTTTAATCGATCGCCGTCTGGCCAAGGGACTCCTGGGCGGTTTTTGGGAATTCCCCGGCGGCAAAATCGAAGGCAATGAAACGGTGCAGGAATGTATTAAACGGGAGATATTAGAAGAAATTGGCATTGACATCGCAGTGGATAGTCATTTAATCACTATCGATCACACCTATAGTCATTTTCGGGTTAATCTACAAGTATATAACTGTCGTTATCTCAGTGGCGAAGCAAGGGCGATCGAATGTGAAGAAATCCGCTGGGTAACCATCCAGGAACTAGATCATTACACTTTCCCCGCAGCCAATCAAGAGATTATCAGAGCCTTAAAAGACATGGTAAACTCGAAATGATTGCTGTTAATCGTCGAGTGATTATGCTTAATCCTTCTATTCGTCAAGAACCCCGCTACGAACCGGCCGCGGTTATTCCCCTAAAAAAAGACGCTTCCATTGTCGAGTGGTTAGAAAAAAATAATCGCATGATTCCCCGGGATAAAATCGCCGAACCAGATCTCACTCTCGAAGAAGATGTGGAACTATCTGAACTCATGGATGTCGATGATATCGGTTATGATGACGACGAGGATGAATTAGTCTTAGATGAAGATTAATCCCGTCTTCTTTGGCAAATTTTACCCTTATCTGACGCTTTAGTCGTGAACGCTAACATTTTTTCCGCCCCTATCTTTAAAAAACCCACTGGAACCCATCTCCTGATTCTACTAACGGGATTACTATTTCTGTTAGTAGTTTTTTTTCAGTCCACTAATTCCCTGTTACTCCCCCTGATGGCCACAACATTAATCAGTGCTGGTCTTGGTTGTCAAGTGGTGCCGATGCTGCGGCGCTTGAAAATGGGTCAGATTATGCGCGAAGATGGACCCCAGGCCCATTTAAAGAAAGCAGGAACCCCGACCATGGGAGGCAGCTTTTTTGTGCCAGTAGCCCTTATTTTCGCTTTAATCTGGTCTAAATTCACTCCTAATGTGGTGGCGGTTGCTTTGCTGACTTTTGCTTACATGGGTATCGGTTGGTTAGATGATTGGCAAATTCTGCGTTATAAGTCGAATAAAGGCCTATCTCCCCAGATGAAGTTAATTTTACAGATAACGGGGGCGGTGCTTTTTTGCCTCTGGATGTTGGTCAATCAGGTGAGTACCGATATCACCCTTTGGGGTCGATTAGTCATTCCTTTGGGCTTTTTCTTCTGGATTTTGGCGGGATTTGTCCTTGTGGCTGAAAGTAACGCCACTAATCTCACCGATGGGGTGGATGGATTAGCGGGGGGAACAGGTGCGATCGCTTTTTTGGGTTTAGGTCTTATTATCGCCCCTAGTCATCCGGATTTAGCGATTTTCTGCACTTGTTTTGCTGGTGCTTGTCTAGGCTTCATTTTTCATAACCGCAACCCCGCTAAAGTGTTCATGGGTGATACGGGTTCCCTCGCTTTGGGAGGTGCTTTAGCTGCAGTGGGTTTAATTACTGGACATCTCTGGGGATTATTTTTAATTAGTGGTCTGTTCTTTCTGGAATCTCTTTCGGTAATCGCTCAGGTTATCTATTATAAAGCCACAAAAGGACCCGATGGCAAGGGCAAAAGATTATTAAAAATGGCTCCTTTTCATCATCATTTAGAATTAAGTGGTTGGACGGAAACGAAGATTGTGGGAGCTTTTTATCTGGTTAATGCGCTTTTAGTTGTCTTGGCTATTTGGAGCAGTTAATTAAGCGCTAAAGGAAAGACCACAACCGCAGGTATTTTGGGTGTTGGCATTGGTAAAACGGAAACCACCACCCATGAGATCTTCTGAATAGTCTAATTTTAAAATTTGTAGGTAGCGATCGCTGTCAGGATCGACTACAATATTAATACCCTGACTTTGATAAAAGCGATCGTTTTCTGCCACAATAGGGGTTAATTCGAGATGATAGTGAAGTCCCGAACAACCACCGTTTTTTACTGCCAAACGCAGATAGGAACCACTCAGGCGACGGCTTTGACTCCAACGTTCAATTTCTCTAGCGGCGGCGGGACTTAATTCGATCATTGTTTTTGAGACTATTGTAATAATAATATCAAGTTCTTGTGAAGTTATACCACAGTTGTTGTCAAACTTTATGTTAAGAAATATGTAACTAATAAATGGCGGGGGTAGCTGACAATTTTTAACACAGAAAACGGGTTCCTTGAAGAAACCCGTTTTCTAGGTGACTTAGAAACTTAGATAAAGAAATTACCCACTGGAATGTTCCCTAAAGCTGGTAAAGCACCAGTAAATCCGGTGATATTTATTAATAAATCATTGCTGGATTGGAAGCCAGCCGTGCTATCATTAATAACGAGACAAGTTCCAGCTATTGCACCGGTTGTTACCTGCACTAAGGCGGCACTATTAACCCCTAATCCTTGATTACCTGTAATCGCTCCATTAGCATCAGTAAATACCTGATTGATTAAATTCTGTAAAGTGGTAGCAGTGCTATTAGCAGCACGACTGAAATTGCTAGGCGCACTGATAGCGTTTCCAGCTTGAGTTAATAAGTCAATTTTATCACTATTGATGGCAAAATCTGTGATACTATCGCTTGCGGATATGGTAGATTGGCCAAATTGGAAGATAAAAGTATCTGCACCTAAACCACCAGTTAAAGTATCGATTCCAGCACGTCCATTGATTTGATTATTGCCACTATTTCCGGTGATTTTATTGTTACCGGCGTTACCTGTACCGTTAATATTTGCGCTTCCTGTTAGGGTCAGATTTTCCACATTAGCGGGTAGGGTAGTGGTGACATTAGCGGTTAAGGTGTCGCTGATGGTGACAATTCCCTTGTTATTGGTAAGAGTTGCATTGACGGGATTACTGAGGTTAATGGCAAAAGTTTCGTTTGCCTCATTAAGGTTATCATTGAGGATGGGAATGCTAATAGTAGCAGTGGAAGTATTAGGTGCAATGGTGATAGTTCCAGTTTTGCTAGTGTAATCTACATTGGCGGTAGCGTTAATGGGTGCAGTAGTATAATTGACGCTAATTGGTTGTGGATTGGGGTTGTTGACAGTGACGGTGAGGATGGCATTATTATCTTTACCCTCGACAACGGTGATATTATTGATGGAGAGTTTGGAGAAATCATCATTGGTGATTGTCCCAGTAACTGGAGTGGTTGTACCTACTTTATAACCTGTCCCCGCAGCGAGGGTTAAAATAACAGTCTCATCACTTTCAACTGTAGTATCAGCAGTGGGGTCAACTGTTACAGTAGCAGTGGATGAACCAGCGGCAAAGGTGACTGTATTGGTAGTCCCTGTACGAGTGTAGTCGGTATTTAAAGTAGCTGTTCCCCCGAGGGTGTAATTGACTGTTAAAGAATTTGTTGTTACACCAGTGCGGGTGAAGGTATAAACCAGATTTGTTGTCCCATCTTCAGTTACGCTTGCGGGAGAAACCGCAAGAGTGATATTAGGAAGGGTGACATCATCATTGGTAATTGTTCCTAATCCTTGATTATCTGTAATCAGCGCATTGCTAGGATTAGAAAGGTTAATCAAGAAAGTCTCATCTGGTTCAATTGCAGTATCACCATTGACGGAAATAATAATATCTTGGCTGATTTGTCCGGGGGTAAAGGTGAGAGTCCCTGTTTTCGCTGTATAGTCGCTTCCTGCTGTTGCTGTGTTATTAGCAGTGGCATAATTTACGGTAATTGTTTGGGTACTTGTGGTTGACAATGTAACTTTAAATATCAGGTTATTTGTTCCTGAATTGTTTTCTACAATTGTCGGATTTGAGATAGTAAAGAATGGTTTATTCCAATCGGCTGCTGTCCAGGTAGTTGTTGCTTGCCAAGTTTGGGGTGTCCATTCATCAATACTTTTCCAAGCATCTCCTGACCATTTAGTTGTAGCTTGCCAAGCATTATTTCCCCAGTCAGGTATGGCATCCCAAAAGTTATCAATTGTCTGTGATGCTGTAGCTGTTGTTGCTATTTGATAGCTATTTGTGTCCAGAAAAGATGATGCAAGCTTTAGCGTTGAATTGCTTTGATTTGCAGTTGATGGAGATAAACCAAGTTTCTTGTCAGACTGTCCAATAATCGCATCCCACGCATCTGAAGTCCAAGATTTAGCTGCGTTGTAAGCGGATGTTACTGCATCGGATATATTTCCAAGACCATCAATGGCACTTCCGATTGCTTGTCGATTCAGTTCAACGGTTCCACGATAAGTTAAAGCCGCTGCCAGATATGTTCCTGTTAATCCAATTCCAGGAATAGGTAAGCTTCCCAATCCTCTAATCATCATTTGCAAGGCAAAATAATCAGCATCAGGCAAATATGTAAACCAGTAACTACTTAAATCAGTAGTATTTCCGTTGGCAACTTTCCGGGTTAAATCTGTCGGCTTTGACAAATTAGTTCTTGTAATAGTTTGATTTAAGACGGGAACTGAATGTTTTTCAAAAGTAATTGCAGATGTTAGTTTTGAATATTTTTCTAAGTTCCAGACTCCACTCAGATATTTTGAACCTGCAATGCTAACCAAATCGGCCGAAGTTATGTAATGAGTGACACCTAAGTTATTAGTAGCGTTAAAATTAATGCCGGGTTGTTGAGAAATACCCGGACTATTGAAAGTAACAATCTTTCCGAGTTGTCCTGTATAACTACCCCCTACCCACTGACTTAATGCACCGCCTAAACTATGACCTGTAATATTAGGTTTTAGAGTCAATCCGCTTACGGGATTAGTTACTTCTGAAAGCCATTGATTGACTGCGGCTTTATTGTTAGTAAATTGATTATAGCCAATTCCTTCGGTTTCAGCATCACTTAATAAATCGTTAACAGATGAGAATTCAGTACCCCGAATCGCTAAAACAGGAGGTTTAGCAAGGTCATAAATTGTGCCATCAGTGAAGGTATAGGATTGCTTGGTGCTGGTGAGTTGGTTGATTAGATTCTGTCCAGCAGTATAGGCGGCGGTATTGTTACCGCCTGAAGTATTGGCAATATCTTGCAGTAAGTTATTGCTACTGGATTTAAATTCATTGGCATTAAGGGGATTGGCTAAAACCAGAAAGAATTTTTCATCAGAAGTTAAACCAAAAGCATCAAATCCTGTGGTAGAATCTTTGAAAACTTTATTGATACGATAGCCTTCGTAACCCAGGTCACTATAGTCATAGATCTTATCTACTTCTTTGCCTTTGTCCGTATCTGTCCAATCACGATAAGCGGTATCTTTTGCCAAAATCTCAAAGGTTTGGTCGGTAGGAGGCGCACTTCCTAAAACGGTAATTTCTATTTGTTTGCTGGTTTGTCCTGGGAAAAAGGAGAGGGTTTGTTTGACAACATTGTTAAAATCTTTTAATTGCTTAGAGTCTATTGAATTGGCACTTCCATCAAGGGTATAGTAATCAACGGTTATCGGTTTATCATAGGCTGAGGATAGTTTAACCTCGAATTTAAGCACTTTTGTTTGATTAGTCCCTGCGGGAACATCGACCCACGCATTACTGACTGATATCGTTGGTTTAGGTGGAGGATTAGGAGTGGGTGGGAGTGCGGTAAAAGTGCCATCATCATATATATTTGGATATTTTGGATCTATTGGATTTGCTATCCATTTACCATTAATCCAGCTGGATTCGGACGCAGTTGAACGTCCATTTGGGTCTATATACCAAACTTTGCTCGAAGTATTTCCACTAATAATACTATTTGAACTCCATGTACCCCCATTGTAAATACCACCACCGTAAGGGGCACTATTGCTAGTAATAATGTTATTCGTTAACGTTAATGTTCCAGTGTTGGAAATTCCCCCTCCACCATCAGCCGTATTACCAGATATTGTACTGTTGGTTATTGTTAATGTTCCCCAGTTGTCAATTCCCCCTCCATCATCAGCCGTATTACCAGATATTGTACTGTTGGTTACTGTTAATGTTCCATCTTGGTTGAAAATTCCCCCTCCACCATCAGCCGTATTACCAGATATTGTACTGTTGGTTATTGTTAATGTTCCATCGCTGAAAATTCCCCCTCCATGATCATTAACCGAATTACCAGATGCCGTATTACCAGATATTGTACTGTTGGTTAATGTTAATGTTCCCCAGTTGGAAATTCCCCCTCCACCATCAGCCGTATTACCAGATATTGTACTGTTGGTTATTGTTAATGTTCCACCGTTGTAAATTCCCCCTCCACTGCCCACGGTGTATATATCATCATCATCACTATGAGCCTTATTACCAGATATTGTACTGTTGGTTAATGTTAATGTTCCCGATTGGTTGTAAATTCCCCCTCCAACACCAGCCGTATTACCTGTTATTGTACTGTTGGTTAATGTTAATGTTCCCCACAAGTGGTTGTAAATTCCCCTTCCTGCTTTGTTGCTGATATAGAGATTATTTAATGTAACTCCAAGTATTTTACGAGAGTTACTTATAATAGAATTTTTATTTGTCTGCCCAGAGATAGGACTAGCATTATTAACAATAGAAGCTAGTGCTGTTCCATCAGTTTCAATGGTAATCGTACCTTTCGTCTTCAAACTGCGATCGCCTGTTGTCGTATCATTAACATAAGTCAATTCATAAGTCGTTCCTGATTTCAGCTTAATAATATAGGGAGTATTAGGACTTTGATTAGCAATTGTAACAGCATCCCGCAAGGATAAACCAGTGCCAATAGTGGCACTACCATCATTCTCATCTATAGTAGTATTGACAATTAAAGTAATTGGTGCTGTTTGTTCAACCCCTATAAATTGTCCCCCTAAATCAATAACAGAACGATCATCTTCTGTTTGAATATAAGTTAACTCAGCCTCAGTTAAATTAACCCCTCTCACCAGATGAGAAAATAATTCTCCCTCATCCCCCACCGTATCCACCCTATTAATTTGAGCATCCACATAATGCCCAATTTCTTCTAAAATCACCGCAACCAAAGCATCTAAACTAGCAGAAGCAAAAAAGCTTTCAGATAGATATATCTTATTGGTGCTAATCCCATAAGCGCCATTTGCACTACCTAAAACACTGCTGTTGACAACCTCAATCTTAGGAAGTTGACTAAAATTTCGACTTTGCCACTGCTGTCGTAATTGCGTCGCTTTAACCACATCATAACTTGTGCCAAAAGCGGTTTCTAAATTCGCCCAAAAACCATCAGATTGAGCAAAATTGAACAAAACATCGTCAACAGCAGGAAGAATCGGCAACAGGGTAGAAGTCATGACGTTAACTGCAAAGGTTTATTGCTAACAATTTTAGCCCAACAAGTGTCGATTTTTCAAGACCTCTTTAACAAAAACTAACATTTATTACAAGAAAACGGGTTTCTCAAAGAAACCCGTTTTCTAAGAAACCCGTTTTCTAGATATTGATTTTTGCCAAAGACTGCTTAAATTCTGCGAGAGAATTAGCGGTAGCTGCTAATTTTAGTACCTCTTCTAAGATAGTAGGGTTAGTCATTTTGCCGATTATCTCTTCAATTTCTGAA
>NZ_JACJSW010000232.1:0-14049 GCF_014698375.1 Microcystis flos-aquae FACHB-1344
AATGGCAGAGTTGGAAAAACAGATTAATCGACTTCCCCATTTGCCAAAGTGGTTTGTGGAAATCCCTTATCAAACCACTTGACTATTGGATCATCTTTTTTATGGAGTTCTCTAAGACCAGAACAGAGTAAATCTGTTAAGGCAGGTGCGAAAAATCCTTCGGGAAAGAAGCAGAAACCTAAATCGTGAGGTTTGGGAATCACCGTCCGTTTACGGCGGTGAGGATGTCAAGAATTCTTTTTAAGGTTGCCTAGAGTTATTTTACCAGCTTTTTTCTCCCCACTTCCCCCACCCCGACCTAGTGGGACTTAGACAAAAAACAAATCGAGAAAAGCCTCAACTCCAATCCCCGCTTGGGATTTACTTCGAGAAGCCCAAAATCGCTGAAACCCAGATAGATCAAGGAAAATCATAAATCGAGGTTAACCCTTTGTCCCGTAATGGTTTGAGCCTTTTTTGCTGACCGAAAACGCCTAAGTCCCACTAGCTAAAAAATTCGATTTATCAGTAGGTAATTTTTTGCAAGGATTATCATATTCAAGCTTATAATTAGGATAAGTCGAAAGCACATTTAAAGGCGCACTAACAGCAATTTTATCGGTATTAACATCAAATCCTTCTGGAAAATTCTTCTCTTTTTCTCTAGGAAATCCATAAACCGTTACGGAATTTAACCCAGCTTGAAAATTAACAATTTTCACAGGTTTAGCATTCTCAATCTTAATCTTGATAATCGCTATATCAACTTCTGGATTAGAATATTCTTTACACCATTGCGCCTCGTATTCTTTCCCTTGATAATTCACTATTAAACAGGGTAAAAGATAAATAACGTGATGACAAGTAATGAGATAACCATCTTCTCGAATAATAAACCCAGAACCCACTGTATCCCCTTTTTCATTGAGGATTTTAACCATTGATTCTTGTAGATAATCGAGATTTAATTTAGTCATTATTCTTCACTTAAATCAAAATTAATTCTTTGATAAATATCCAGCAATGACATTTGAAAATCAACAGAATGAAACCTTAAAACATCCTTGTCTGATTCAGATGCTTTAAATAACCATTCCCCATCATTTTGTCGATAAAATTGCTCAATATAATAACGGTATTGATCGATTAAAATATATTCCTTAAAACCAGGAATTGAGCGATAAAACTTAAACTTATCAGTGCGGTCATAATCTCGAGTTGATTTCGACAAAACCTCGACAATAATTAACGCATTAGTTACAGTGTTTGTGCCTTTTCCCTCATATAATGGCTTGCCTTTAATCACCATTACATCAGGATAAGTATAAAAGCGATATATTGGCATCCATAACCTTACATCACTCATAAAAGCCCAATAATCTTCATTATTAATCTTAGCTGGAAAATTTTTATAAAAATTACCAGCAATCAGATTATGATTAGTTGTTGCTCCCGTCATAGGAATAATTTCTCCATCCAGATATTCATTTTTGTATTCTGCTGTTTCTTCTAGGCGACAGTATTCTTCAGGTGTGTAATACTGTTTTTCGATTTGAACTTGCATACTAACCTCCTTTATCTTGGTTAAATTGCCATTCAATAGCAACTTTAATATTAGCTTGTGCTGAACCTTTTGTCACCAAAGGAATCCCCGTTTCACCCCCTACTTGTAACCCAAATTCTCAAGTAACCTTACTGGGTGGATTGCCTTGGGAAACTCCCTGTTTTATCAAAGTTAATAACAATTGTGCATATTCATTAACAATATTAGTAACTCCTGCTTGAAAATTTTTTGTTCTTTCTTCTATATCCTCGAAAAATCCTAATGCTTGCAATTGCTCCCTATCACTTTCTTCGTACTGCATATAAATTTTTGCACCATCGGAGGCTTGTATTTCTGTGGTTTTTATTGACATTTTATCCTAACCTCAATTTGTGGGAATTTAGCAGGGTAAGCGCATCTAAAAATGTAGCAAATTATACAGACATCTAAGACAAGTAATATGGTGTAGGCAAGGGGCATGGCAAATTTTCAGCCTTCCTTGTCTGAATCTGGCTGCTAGGAGATAATTCCTCTTGTTCCCCTAGATACCAGAATTGCTCATGTCCAAAGGATTTGCTCCCACACAGACTCAACCAACGAACCGTCGGAAAACCCTTGAGGCTCTAGCTCTGAGTCAGCGAGGTGATTGTTTTCATCGTTGATTTTACATTTTCTGGAGGCTTTTTCTGAGATTATTTGATACTCAATTGAATTGTAGCTAAAAGCTGATGGCGACAAAATATTAGTATTTCTTATCTAATTCTCTGTTCCCGCAGAAAAGCGCTCTCTAGTTGTCAAATTTAACTTGACTGGACTGTATAACAGCCATTTTCCCACACAGACCCCTAGAGAGCTTTTATCATAAAGATGAAGTATAAGCTAATTCGGTATCGACGATCGACTCCCACCTGAATCCTTACGATAACTGTTAAGTGGGTGGGTGTAATTAAATATAAGATGAACGTAGGTTGGGTTGAAGTATGAAACCCAACGCCCGATCATGTTACGCTACCGCTAACCCATCCTACAAATAATTGTGCCTCCCTACTTATAAGTAATTATTGAGAAAATAAATCTCCATACTTAATTTTCTCGTGGCACAATAGAGACAAAGTATAAAAAACTTAACAATAAGGAGAGGTTCGATGGTTGCTACACCAGTCAAAACAAAACGTCTCACCGTGCAGGTGGCCAATCTCACCGCAGACACTACCGCTATTCGTTCCCTCGATTGGGATCGCGATCGCTTCGATATTGAATTCGGATTACAAAACGGTACGACTTATAACTCCTATCTGATTCGTGGGGAAAAAATCGCCCTTGTGGATACCTCTCACGAAAAATTCCGTCAACTATATTTTGATAGTCTCAACGGATTAATTAACCCCCAAGAAATCGATTATTTAATTATCAGTCATACCGAACCCGATCACAGTGGGTTAGTCAGAGATATATTGCAACTCGCTCCCAATATTACCGTCGTTGGGTCGAAAGTAGCAATTCAGTTTTTAGAGAATTTAGTTCATCATCCCTTTCAACGTCAACTGGTCAAAAATGGCGATCAGTTAGACCTAGGCAACGGTCACATTCTCGAATTCGTTAATGCTCCTAATTTACACTGGCCCGATACTATTTTTACCTACGATCACGGTTCGGGAATTTTATTTACCTGTGATGCCTTCGGAATGCACTACTGTTCCGATGATCTTTACGATGAGCAATTAAGTGTTATTGAACCGGATTATCGTTTCTATTATGAATGTTTAATGGCTCCTAATGCTCGTTCGGTACTAGCGGCGATGAAAAGGATGGAACCCCTAGGTAATATTAATCTCGTGGCTAATGGTCATGGACCGCTATTAAAACATAATGTTACTGAATTATTGACCCATTATCGTGATTGGAGTCAGGCACAAACTAAGGCAGAAAAAACCGTTGCAGTTTTCTATGTTTCCGATTATGGTTATAGCGATCGCCTCTGTCAATCTATTGCCAAAGGTATTACTAAAACTGGTGTAGCTGTAGAAACTCTAGACCTGAAATCCGCCGACCCCCAAGAGGTAAAAGAATTAGCTTCTTCCGCGGTGGGAATCGTCATCGGTACTCCCCCCGTTTCTGGTATTCATGCCCAAGAAATTACGGGGAATCTAGGCACAATTCTCGCCTCGGTTAACCCCAAACAATACCTCGGAATGTTTGAATCTCAAGGGGATGATGATGAACCGATTTTACCTCTATTTAATAAGTTTCGTGAAGTTGGCTTAACCAAAGCTTTCGATCCCATTCGTAGCGCGGAAACTCCTAACGAGAGTCTCTATCAACGCTGTGAAGAAGCGGGGACAGATATGGGACAACTATTAACCCAAGAGGTAAAAGTTAAACAAAGAAAATCCCTCGATACTGACCTTGATAAAGCCATCGGACGCATTAGCAGTGGTCTATATATTATTACCACCAAGAAAGGAGACAGAAGCGGGGCAATGGTCGCTTCTTGGGTGACTCAAGCAAGTTTTGATCCTCCCGGTTTTACCGTTGCTGTGGCCAAAGATCGGGCGATCGAGTCTTTACTGCAAGTGGGGGATCAATTCATTTTAAATATTCTGGAAGAAGGCAATTATCAAACCCTGATGAAACACTTTTTAAAACGTTTCGGACCGGGGGAAGATCGTTTTGCAGGAGTCGATACTCGCACGGCTAATAATGGTTCCCCAATTTTAGCCGATGCCCTCGCTTATTTAGAATGTGAGGTAGTTAGTCGTATGGAATGTGCTGACCACTGGATTGTTTACAATAAAGTCGCCGATGGTCGCGTTTCTAAACCTGATGGTTTAACGGCTGTTCACCATCGCAAAGTCGGTAATTATTATTAGGATTCTTGCTTGATTTGACTGGTTGAGAAAATACAGATCAAGATGCTTACTCTCAGCTTTTGAGATGGTTTAACCTCTCAACCAGTTAGTCATACTAAATCCGTTGAGTATAGGCTACATATCAGGAGAGGCAATAGGCACTCTTGCAATAGGCAAAAGGAGCAATAGATAATCAGTTTTTAATAACCGGATTTAGTATCACATCTGATCACTGATTACTTACCCACTGATAACTGATAACTGATAACTGATAACTGATAACTGATAACTGTTCCTATTGACTAACACCCGCAGATTTAAGGGCTTTTTCCATCAAAATTACATGGGTACTGCTTTCCTGTCCCTGGTTGGCAGCACGACGCTGAATATAACTGCCGTCGGATTGTAATTCCCATGCTTGCCGGTTATCTGACAACATAATGCCGAGAATTTCTTCCAGTTCCTTGGCGATCGCTGGTTCATCGATGGGTGTCACTGCTTCCACGCGACGAGTCAGGTTCCGCGTCATCCAATCGGCGCTACCAATATAAACCTCCTCCTGACCACCATTGTAGAAGTAAAAAATGCGGGAATGTTCCAAAAAGCGGCCGATAATGCTAATTACTCGGATATTTTCGCTCACTTCCGGCAATCCGGGCCGTAAACAACAGATACCACGAATAATTAAGTCAATCTGCACGCCAGCACGAGAAGCGGCGTATAAGGCTTCTATAATCGGTTTATCGACAATAGAGTTCATTTTTGCGACAATGCGCCCCGTACCGCCATTTTTACAGTTTTTGGCCTCGCGATCGATCATTGCTAACATCCGTTTTCGCAAACTCACCGGAGCAATTAAAAGTTTGCGGTAGGATTGCTGACGGGAGTATCCGGTCAGAAAGTTAAATAAATCGGTGATATCTGCCCCCAAATCCTCGCGACAGCTAAGTAAACCCAAATCAGTGTATAATTTAGCCGTTTTTGGGTTATAATTACCCGTGCCAATATGGAAATAACGACGGATTTTATCCCCTTCTTTTCTGACCACGAGAACCACTTTCGTATGGGTTTTTAGACCAACTAAGCCATAAACAACGTGAACTCCGGCTTGTTCGAGCTTTTTCGCCCAAGTAATGTTATTTTCCTCATCAAAGCGAGCTTTTAGTTCCACTAACGCCGCTACCTGTTTACCATTTTCTGCGGCTGCAATCAGGGAATTGACAATCGGGGAATCTCCGGAAGTACGATACAAAGTCATTTTAATCGCTAAAACATGGGCATCATGGGCAGCCTGGGCGATAAACTGTTGTACCGAGGCACTAAAGGAATGGTAAGGGTGATGAACGAGAATATCGTTATTGCGAATTAAAGTAAAAATATCTTCGCCATCCTGTTCTAGTATCCCGTCTTCGTTACCGTCAACTATTTCTCGCAATCCCTGTAAAACCGTTGGGGTGACAGGATTCCAAGGCGGATCTTTCAGTTCGGGACAGGGTAAAGACATAAAATAAAATAAATCTTTGTGTCCCAGCAGTCCATCCACATCGTAAACATCGATCTCCTCAAGTCCCAGATCGCGCATGATCCGGTTTTTAATATTGCTAGGAGTAGAACTGTGAATTTCCAGACGTACTGCCGATTTACCGATGCGGCGCTTGCGTACTTCTTCCTCGATCGCTAATAATAAATCATCGGCCTCATCTTCTTCGACGGAGATATCGGCGTTGCGCGTCACCCGAAAAGGATAACATTCTTGAATGATCATGCCGGGGAAAAGTGCCTCTAAATTGTGCATTACCACCTGTTCCAGAGGCACTCCCGTCCAAATCGAAGCTTTTCCGTCTTGGTGGCGTAATTCTTTGGATAATGCCAGAAAACGGGGGAAAACCTGCGGCACTTTCACCCTGGCAAATAGTTCTTTATCGGTGTCGGGATCGCGAACGACTACGGCTAAATTGAGACTAAGATTAGAAATATAGGGAAAAGGATGACTAGGATCCACCGCTAGGGGAGTTAAAACGGGGAAAATATTTTGTTCAAAGTAATCATGGAGATAATTGCGCTGTTCTTGATGTAAATCCACATAGTTAATCAGATGAATTCCCTGTTCTACTAAGAGGTTTTTCAGGGTGTGTTCAAAAAGATGATCCTGCTGTTGCACAAGGGGACGCAGACGTTTACTTATCTCGGTTAGCTGTTCCGAGGCAGTCCTGCCATCGGCACTTAAAACGGCTACATTTGCCTCTACCTGTTGTTTAAGAACTGCCACCCGTACCATAAAAAATTCGTCGAGATTGGCACAAAAAATGGCGGTAAATTTTAATCTTTCCAGTAGGGGAGTCCGAGGATCAAGTGCCTCATAAAGCACGCGATGATTAAATTCTAACCAGCTTAATTCTCGGTTAAAGTAATATTGCGAATCTTTAAGATCGATTTCGGAAGTTACGCTAGGAGCTTTAGCCATAGAGTCTAATACCTAAATAATAGATTAAACAGTTAGTAAGAAGCCACTTAAGCCTAAATTTGACTATTTTGGGCGTTTTTTTAGGCTACACTGCCCCAGATTAACCAAAGTTACCCCGATTATCTTGGATGCTAATCCTACTGATTCTAGCCTGACCGGGGAAAAAATCAATTTATTAAAAGGTTAAGAAATCAATCCCGACAGATCAAGGTTAAATTAATCTTTCAGTGAAATTAGAGTGCCAGGAAGAACAATAGGCATAATTTGCTGAGAATATCGTCTTTAAAGCCTTGCTTTGATTATAACACAAAGTCGAGCCGATTTGTTAAATATATCATCTCAAACTTAAGGCAATAAACCGAATCAGAATATTTGATAAGGATGATGATTAGATTGCCAATTAATCATTAGTGTATATAGGGATTGCGGCAAAAAGTACGGGCGAAGCATTCGGGCAATAACCTATCGGTGAAACCGTAGATTTTCTATCCGAATGCTTCGCCCCTACAGGACGCGGGCTGATGAAGTGCCTACATTTCACATTTATTCAGCAAGCCCTAATTAATTCGTCAATATTTATTGACAGCTTCTCTTTGTCAATAAACTTACCAAACTTTAATCCTTAAAACTTTAAATCCAACTTATTTGTCTTAAAGTCCAGAAAACGGGTTTCTCCGAGAAACCCGTTTTCTAGGTGACTTAATGCTTCTTTCCAGGGTTCATCATAATTGGCGGTTGTTGGGTTCATTTGAATTGTCCGCTTACTCCTAGGGTGTGAAGCGTGATAGCGTAACGCACCGATTTAATAATAGAGGTGGTGCGTTACGGCGGATTGTTGATGCGTGTTTTTTTGACGGAATTGTTAGCCGCCTAACGCACCCTACGCCTACTTAATTAAACAAAGAAATTACCCACTGTAATGTTCCCTAAAGCTGGCAAAGTACCGGTAAATCCGGTGATATTTATTAATAAATCATTGCTGGATTGGAAGCCAGCCGTGCTATCATTAATAACGAGGTAAGTTCCAGCTATTGCACCGGTTGTTACCTGCACTAAGGCGGCACTATTAACCCCTAATCCTTGATTACCTGTAATCGCTCCATTAGCATCAGTAAATACCTGATTGATTAAATTCTGTAAAGTGGTGACAGTGCTATTAGCAGCACGACTGAAATTGCTAGGCGCACTCGTGGCGTTTCCAGCTTGAGTTAATAAGTCAATTTTATCACTATTGATGGCAAAATCTGTGATACGATCGCTTGTTGATATGGTAGATTGACCAAATTGGAAGACGAAGGTATCTGCACCTAAACCACCGGTTAAAGTATCAGCACCGTTAGCGCCATTGATTTGATTAATACCACTATTTCCGGTGATTTTATTGTTACCAGCGTTACCCGTACCATTAACATTATTACTGCTAATTAGTCTGAGGTTTTCCACATTGTTGGGTAAGGTGCGAGTAAGACTGGTTTGCCAAGTATCAGTAATGATAACTTCTCCTATTCCTCCTTCGGGATTGATGGTAGCATTAACCGGATTGGAGAGGGTGACGGTGAAGACTTCATCAGGTTCATTGAGGTTATCATTGAGGAGGGGAATGCTAATAGTAGCGGTGGCAGTATTAGCAGCAATGGTGATAGTTCCGGTTTTGCTAGTGTAATCTACATCGGCGGTAGCATCAATGGGCCCAGTGGTATAGTTGAAGCTAATTGGTTGCGGATTGGGGTTATCAACTGTGACGGTGAGGATGGCATTATTATCTAAGCCTTCGACCACGGTAATATTATTGATGGAGAGTTGGGAAAAGTCGTCATTATTAATTGTCCCCGTCACTGGGGTGGTGGTCCCAACTGTATAACCTGTCCCAGAAGCAAGGGTTAAAATGACAGTCTCATCACTTTCTACTATTGTGTCAGGAGTGGGGTCAACTGTGACGGTAGCAGTCGCTGAATTAGCAGCAAAGGTGACGCTGGTGGGAAGTAAAGTGTAATCGTTTCCATTGGTTGCTGTCCCTTCAACTGTATAGTTGACGGTTAAGGGATTAGTTGTATCTCCTGTGCGGGTGAAAGTGTAGATGAGATTGCTTGTCCCGTCTTCGGTAACACTACTGGGAGAGATAGCAAGAGTGATACTAGGTAAATCATCATTGGTAATTGTCCCGGTAACTGCGTCAGGAGTACCTATTGTATAACCTGTCCCGGCAGCGAGGGTTAACGCTACGGTTTCATCAGTTTCTACTGTGGTGTCAGGAGTGGGGTCAACTGTGACGGTAGCAGTGGTAGCATTAGCAGCAAAGGTGACGCTGGTGGGAAGTAAAGTGTAATCGTTTCCATTGGTTGCTGTCCCACTAATACTGTAGTTGACGGTTAAGGAATTAGTGGTTACTCCACTACGGGTGAAGGTATAAATCAGATTTGTTGTCCCGTCTTCGGTAACGCTTGCGGGGGAAACTGCTAGGGTGACACTGGTATCATCGTTGGTAATTGTCCCGGTAACTGCGTTGGTCGTACCTATTGTATAACCTGTCCCGGCAGCGAGGGTTAAAGCGACGGTTTCGTTGTTTTCTACTGTGGTGTCAGGAGTGGGGTCAACCATTACAGTCGCAATCGCAGAATTGGCCTCGAAGATAACGCTGGTGGGAAGTAAAGTGTAATCGTTTCCATTGGTTGCTGTCCCACCAATACTGTAGTTGACGGTTAAGGGATTAGTTGTATCTCCTGTACGCATGAAGATGTAGATGAGATTACTTGTCCCATCTTCGGTAACACTACTAGGAGAAACCGCAAGAGTAACACTGGGAAGGGTGACATTGGTAATTGTCCCCGTCACTGGGGTGGTGGTCCCAACTGTATAACCTGTCCCCGCAGCAAGGGTTAAAATGACAGTCTCATCACTTTCTACTATTGTGTCAGGAGTGGGGTCAACTGTGACGGTAGCAGTGGATGAACCAGCAGCGAAGGTGACTGTATTATTAGTCCCTGTACGAGTGTAGTCGGTATTAAGGGTAGCTGTCCCTCCGAGGGTGTAATTGACGGTTAAGGGATTAGTGGTTAATCCACTACGGGTGAAGGTATAAATCAGATTTGTTGTCCCGTCTTCGGTGACGCTTGCGGGAGAAACTGCTAGGGTGACACTGGTATCATCATTGGTAATTGTTCCCGTCACTGGAGTAGTCGTACCTACTGTATAACCTGTCCCCGCAGCAAGAGTTAAAATGACAGTCTCATCACTTTCTACTATTGTGTCAGGAGTGGGGTCAATTGTGACGGTAGCAGTGGATGAACCAGCAGCGAAGGTGACTGTATTATTAGTCCCTGTACGAGTGTAGTCGGTATTAAGGGTAGCTGTCCCTCCGAGGGTGTAATTGACGGTTAAGGGATTAGTGGTTAATCCACTACGGGTGAAGGTATAAATCAGATTTGTTGTCCCGTCTTCGGTGACGCTTGCGGGGGAAACTGCAAGAGTGACACTGGTATCATCATTGGTAATTGTCCCCGTCACTGGAGTGGTGGTCCCAACTGTATAACCTGTCCCGGCAGCGAGGGTTAAAATGACGGTTTCGTTACTTTCTACTATTGTGTCAGGAGTGGGGTCAACTGTGACGGTAGCAGTGGATGAACCAGCAGCGAAGGTGACTGTATTATTAGTCCCGGTACGAGTGTAGTCGGTATTAAGGGTAGCTGTCCCTCCGAGGGTGTAATTGACGGTTAAGGGATTAGTGGTTAATCCACTACGGGTGAAGGTATAAATCAGATTTGTTGTCCCGTCTTCGGTGACGCTTGCGGGGGAAACTGCAAGAGTGACACTGGTATCATCGTTGGTAATCGTCCCCGTCACTGAAGTGGTGGTCCCAACTGTATAACCTGTCCCGGCAGCGAGGGTTAAAATGACGGTTTCGTTACTTTCTACTATTGTGTCAGCAGTGGGGTCTATTGTGACTTTAGCAGTGGTAGCATTAGCAGCGAAAGTCACTGTCCCAGTGGTACTGGTGAAAGTTGCTGCACCGCTTTGGGTATAATCTGTGCTAAAAGTAGCTGTCCCCCCGACTGTATAGTTAACTGTTAAAGCATCGGTGGTTACTCCGCTACGGGTGAAGGTATAGGCCATATTAGCTGTCCCATCTTCACTAACACTGCTGGGAGAAATAGAAAGAGTAACAGTTTGTGGGTTGGTAAACTCACTTACATCAATAATCTTTAAACCACCCTCCCCATCAGCTACATAGGCATAGTTCCCGACTATTTGTACACCTAAAGCCAAGCCAGAAGTATCATAATTACCCTTGAGAGTGGGATTTGTCGGGTTGCTGATGTCGATGATTTGCAGTCCACTCCCATCAGCTACATAAGCATAGTTACCGACTACTTGTACATCCCTAGCCTGGCCAAAAGTATCATAATTACCCTTGAGAGTGGGGTTTGTCGGGTTGCTGATGTCGATGATTTGCAGTCCTGAACCCAAATCAGCGACATAAGCATAGTTACCGACTATTTGTACGTCCAAAGCATAAGAAGTATTATAATTACCCTTGAGGGTGGGGTTTGTTGGGTTGCTGATGTCGATGATTTGCAGTCCTGAGCCCCAATCAGCTATATAAGCATAGTTACCGACTATTTGTACATCATAAGCATAGCCAGAAGTATTATAATTACCCTTGAGAGTGGGGTTTGTCGGGTTGCTGATGTCGATGATTTGCAGTCCTGAACTATCATCAGCTACATAAGCATAGTCACCGACCACTTGTACATCCCGAGCATAGCCAGAAGTATTATAATTACCCTTAAAGGTGGGGTTTGTCGGGTTGCTGATGTCGATGATTTGCAGTCCTGGACCTCCATCAGCTACATAAGCATAGTTACCGACTATTTGTACACCAGAAGCACCACCAGAAGTATCATAATTACCCTTGAGAGTGGGGTTTGTCGGGTTGCTGATGTCGATGATTTGCAGTCCCGAATAAGCATCAGCTACATAAGCATAGTTACCGACTATTTGTACACCATAAGCAATGCCAGAAGTATCATAATTACCCTTGAGAGTGGGGGTTGTCGGGTTGCTGATGTCGATGATTTGCAGTCCTGAATTCCAATCAGCTACATAAGCATAGTTACCGACTATTTGTACATCCCTAGCATAGCCAGAAGTATCATAATTGCCCTTAAAGATGGGATTTGTCGGGTTGCTGATGTCGATGATTTGCAGTCCTGAACCACCACCATCAGCTACATAAGCATAGTTGTCCACTATTTGTACACCTAAAGCCTGGCCAGAAGTATTATAATTACCCTTAAAGGTGGGGTTTGTCGGGTTGCTGATGTCGATGATTTGCAGTCCTGAATAATCATCAGCTACATAAGCATAGTTACCGACTACTTGTACATCATTAGCATAGCCAGGAGTATCATAATTACCCTTGAAAGTGGGGTTTGTCGGGTTGCTGATGTCGATGATTTGTAGTCCTGAACCCCCATCAGCTACATAAGCATAGTTACCGACTATTTGTACATCAATAGCATAGCCAGAAGTATTATAATTACCCTTGAGAGTGGGGGTTGTCGGGTTGCTGATGTCGATGATTTGCAGTCCTGAACCACCACCATCAGCTACATAAGCATAGTTACCGACTATTTGTACACCTAAAGCCAAGCCAGAAGTATCATAATTACCCTTGAGAGTGGGAGTTGTAGGGTTGCTGATATCGATGATTTGCAGTCCTGAACCCCAATCAGCTACATAAGCATAGTTACCGACTATTTGTACATCTTGACCCTCATAAATATCATAATTACCCTTAAAAGTCGGGTTACTGGGGTTACTAATATCAATAATCTCCAGAGTGTCCCCCACTGCATAAGCATAGTTACCTACTACTGTCACCCCATAGGCAACGCTTAATCTATCCCATACTCCCACTAATGTGGGCGCAAATACTCCGGGATAAGTGTTGAGTATATCCGGCTGAAAAACCCCAGATGTCTGCAACTCCGACAAATCTAAGGTTTCAATAAAGGTTTTATTCTCTCCCTTTATCGCGGGGAAACTCACCTCTAACTCCCAACTTCCTCCTAAGGCTGCATTTCCTACCCGTCTGCTGGAAGCGGCTATTTTCGCTCCGGTAATTTGGGATAATTTATTAATAAACTCTGTCCCGGCATCTCCCGCCGCGACCTGACAACCGTACAGTAGAATACGATTAATCTTTGCCCAATTCTGTAACTGTTGGCGGTAATCGTAAATATTTGTTAAATTAAGTTGACAATTCCCTAAATATAAGCACCCCGGCGCACCATGGGAAACCAGGTGAATGGTGGTAATCTGGGGATTTTGTTGTAAAAAAGCGGTGATTTGTTCGACACCATCTTCCTTGGGAGAGAGAATAACGGTGGCGACTTCTGGAATTACTCCAGCTTGGAGACTTTGATAATCGCTAACACCAGCATCGAGGAAAACTACAGTAGCGGTTAAACGCTGATTTCTCGCACTATTCACCTGATTAGCTTGACTCAAGCCATCAGATTGAGCAAAATTGAACAAAACATCGTCAACAGCAGGAAAGCTCGGCAAAAGGGTAGAAGTCATGACGTTAACTGCAAAAGATTAATGCGACTATTTTATGCAAAGAATCCCGAATTTTTCAAGGTTTCTATAACAAAAATTTACAGAAAACGGGTTTCTCAAAGAAACCCGTTTTCTAAGAAACCCGTTTTCTAGATATTGATTTTTGCCAAAGACTGCTTAAATTCTGCGAGAGAATTAGCGGTAGCTGCTAATTTTAGTAGCTCTTCTAAGATAGTAGGGTTAGTCATTTTGCCGATTATCTCTTCAATTTCTGAAGAAATCTCTCCAAACCGCACAGTTAAAACTGTTTTGATGGCATCGCGGCTTTTTTCTAGCACCCCAATTTCCTTACCAATTTCCTTGCCTATTTCTTTACCGCGTTCGATTCCTCGTAACTCCATATTACTCATTAAAGGCATGGTTCTTTCCTCCTCAAATTGTTTGATTTTACTCTCTAAGCTTGACTGTAATTCAGGGGATAAAGTCATCATATTGTCGATGATTTCAAACAGTTTACTAAGTAAGGTAGGTATTACCCACACTACTTATTTATGATGATACTAAAAGACTTCCTACACTCCTCAAAAGAATTTACTATAAGTGCGGCTTTTAACATCTCTTCTAAAACCGAAATAACTGAAGCATCATTGAGA
>NZ_JACJSW010000233.1:0-28253 GCF_014698375.1 Microcystis flos-aquae FACHB-1344
AATTTTGTTGATGTCTTTAATATAATACTCACTCAAATCAATCTCAACGGTTTTACCTACAAGTTTTAAAAATCTCCAGATAGTTCCAATGGTCACGACTCCGTAAATGACAGAAATTTCATTACCTTCCTGTTGGTTGAAGATTTGAGCGGCGATTGCTTCAGCAATACACTGACCAAATCCTGAGTTTAAGTTTTCATTTTTCGCCTCAACAATTGTGATAATCGGCTGACGAATAAATAACTGTTCTGGATTTTTACTGATAATAAAGTCGCAAATACCGTTCAAGCCTTGGCTGAAATCGACAGTAAAGTCAACTCCAGAAAATAGACTAATTTGGTGTTTTAATTTTCTTCGCAACTCTAATAAGACAGGAGCAATAATCATTTCTGAACGAGCTTTTTCGGTGTTGATAGCTACTGCTAAATCCACTGTTTCTTGGAGAGTTGTCATTAAATATTCACTACCCTCTACTTCTGGGATGGAGGCGAATAATTCAGAGTTTTCCCGAATGGTTAAATCAAAAAGTTTTACTAATTCATCTAACTTGAAATTGCTATAAACCATTGACACTCACCGCCTTTTATTGTTCAAATAAAATTCTGATAAACACCACTCCAGACACAGAGGAAACAGAGTTTTTTTATTGTGGTCAATCATCCGTATCTGATATGAGTCATACAAGGTATTGAGCCAGGTTCTACACAATCCTAATCATTAGACCTCTCCAATAATTGTCGAAATAAGGGCTGAAGCCCTTACTACGAGTTCCGATTAAAAATCTTTTCTGGAGATGTCTATTGAGCTAAATCAGGAAAAATTTTCTGTCCAGATTCCTCTTCAGATTTAAGTTCTTGTAGTCCTTCATGGTCATGATACCTGATCCCAATTGTTGTCCCCATCCCAAGATATCCGTTTATTAGTACCGTGATACGCATTCGATAAGTAAAAAACTACTCGGTTTCCTTCTACGCTTATTGTAAAAGTATTACCGTTATTGGTAATTGTCAAATGTCCTCCATCAATATGCAGTTTTTGTTGTGGATTATCAGTTCCGATGCCGACATTGCCACCTAAATCTTGAATAAGAACCTTACCAGCATTGGCAGCCGAGCGGATATACCAATCGCCAGTAGTACCCCAGTGAATATGACTCCAGTTCGGTCCCAAAGCCGCCTTACGAAACGCTGCCGTGTTCCAAACAGTGTTACCGCTTGGGTCATCAACTGTTAACTTAGCATTGGGAGTTGATGTACCAATTCCTACATTCCCTCCATCTGTTTGGAGAATGAGATCAGACCACGCGCTTAGAGTGTTATTGTGAGCGCCGATGGTTGCTTTGTCTTTATAGGTTCCTAAAACAACCCGATTACCCTGCTGAACGCCAAAATTACTAGCAATCCAAGTAGAAGGGCTACAGATTCCCGTTACTGTTAAACCTCCATTAAGAGTCGAAGCTCCTGTTACATTCAAACCATTTTGAATTGTCAGCGCCCCCGTCATCGTATCCCCGGCTTTTTTCACTGCCAGGTCGAGGTTTTTTACAACTCCTGTTAAGTTTGAACCATCTCCGAGAAATGAGGTAGCTTTGACATTGCCATTAACTTCCAATCTTTCGCTAGGAGCGGCGGTAGTGGCAATGCCGACGTTGCCAGTAACAGTGAGATTATTTTGAATTGTCAGCGCCCCCGTCATCGTATCCCCGGCTTTTTTCACTGCCAGGTCGAGGTTTTTTACAACTCCCGTTAAGTTTGAACCATCTCCTTGAAATGAGGTAGCTTTGACATTGCCATTAACCTCTAATCTTTCTTGGGGTTGCTCAATACCAAGTCCAGTCTTTCCAGTAACATAGAGATCGCCATCAATTGGAAAAGTCATAATTTTGCTCCTGTCGTCTTAGGTTTTTTCTACAATTAGTACATCAATCAGATAAAATTCTGAGTGGGGTGGGTGCTTTTGAATGCTTCCCGAACAAAACGTTCTTGGGAAAAAGAGTGGTATTTCAGGTTGGTGGTGCGTTAACGAAGTAACGCACCCTACAAGATCAGCGATCGCACTGATTACAGAAGTGGTGCGTTACGGCGAATTATTAATTTTGGTTTTTTGACCAAATTGATAGCCGACTAACGCACCCTACACTCTGCTTTTTCTAGCAGTTTGTCTAACCACTGCTCATTACAAATCACAATTAGGGATTTTTGCTTCTAAAGATTTGACTTTTTCTGCCAATTCTAAGATTGTCTTTTGTTGCTCTTGCAAGACTTTAGTTAATACGCCAACGATATCCATAATACTCACTCCTTTTCGGTCAGAGGTTGCCAACAATTTCGGTACATCTTCAGCGATAAATCCGATATTTTGATGTTGGTCACTATCGGTTTTGTAATTGAACTTAACGGGATTGAGTCCTGCTAAAGTTTGAGCGGCTTCCTGGAGGGAAAGCAGACCAATATTTTCTTTTAGTTCTTTGGAAGAACTTTGGGCGAACTGGCCAAAAACTTGACCATCACCTCGAATATAAAAGGGGGTACTCGGTCCACCGCCAATATCTCTGACTCGAAAAAAATAACTATTGCCAGCATTTTCCATAGTCCCAAAAGTTCCTACATCTATACTCATCGCGCCAACTGGTGTACCGCCGCCATCGCTAGATAGGCAAATCTCTTGAGCAACTAGGGAAAGTCTGCCATTGGCATCATTGATAATTCGGGTATTGAAATCTTGTGTCAGTCCGGCAAAATGGAAGTCGATGTAGGGTGTGCCACGACCTGGTGTAGAGGAATCTCCACCAAGCTCAATACTACCTCCTTGATCGGATTGCAATCTACTACTATTCCCCCAGTTAATCTCTCCTTGTACTGATAAATTGCCGTTGATACTTTGCTTTCCCGTAAAGGTATTTTCCCCTCTTGTTGCTACTAAGCTGGGAATCCGGTTAATACTTAACGTACCTGAAGTAATTTTCTCAGCCGATAAATTAGGAATCCGGTCAACACTTAACGTTCCCGAAGTAATATTTACCGCATCAATCTTGCCTGAGATTGTGCCAGTAACAGTCAAACTATTTTGAATTGTCAGCGCCCCCGTCATCGTATCCCCGGCTTTTTTAACTGCCAGGTCGAGGTTTTTTACAACTCCTGTTAAGTTTGAACCATCTCCCAGAAATGAGGTAGCTTTGATATTGCCATTAACCTCTAATCTTTCTTGGGGTTGCTCAATACCAAGTCCAGTCTTTCCAGTAACATAGAGATCGCCATCAATTGGAAAAGTCATAATTTTGCTCCTGTCGTCTTAGGTTTTTTCGACAATTGGTACATCAATCAGATAAAATCCTGAGCGAACTGTCTGCAAGGTAATCAGAACAGGATTGCCTTGATCATCTGTCTCGAATTGTTGTCCTGGAATATTGCCCCCAACTTCTGCTTGAGGAGGTTGAGAGGGTGGGGGTTCCATTGCTTCCCCTGCTACTTGGGGAGGTCGAGGGATGGCTGCTGTTGCTGGCAAAGGTTGCGGGGTGGGTGCTTTTGTTTGATACTGCTGCTTCAGCTTGGGTTTGGGATAACTCTCGTACAGAGCTTTCATAGATGCTAAATCAAGCCTTGTACAATTTGCCTCTCCTGTGATTTTCTTTAAATCAGTTTCGGATACGTCAACGCGAACAATCCCCTCTTCTGCTCCCTCCTTAACAATAACAAAGCCATAGTTAAGATCGCGCAAGACTTCAGGCACAAGAATTTCCGCTGTGCCGCCACTTTTAGGCTGTACAGATAACGGAACTTGAAAGAATGCTACAGGCATAATTCCCTCCTATTGAATATTCACAAATACAGCAATATAACCTGTTCCTTGTTCCAGAGGTTCTAAGGCTTTGCCAATAATGCTGCCAAGTTTAGGATCGGTGGCCTTCTTGGCGTGGCCAGGATTGTTAGAGGAGGTGAGTAAGTCACCCACTTCAATCGGGGCTTCTGTAGCATCCACCTTACAGTGAGCATAAGCACCTAAAATCACCACATACAAATCGCCCCCATCTTCGATAAACGTGGGATCGTCGGCTCCGATGCGGGTGTCAGGAACCTCGGGACCAGGGATGGCTTCGCTATCGACAATGCCGATGACTTTGTTGTCATTTTCCTGATCGGCGAGGGTGACTTCGGGAATGGGAACGTTGTTGTTTTCCCCCTGAAAGCGGGCGATAGGTGTCCCTTTGAGTTTCACCACATCCCCTGTTCGCAAGCGCTGTCCGCTGCGATTAATAAACCGATCTGTGATGTGTCCGGATGACACGCCCCCTGTAATAATCGCTTTCCCGGCAACGTATAAGGGAACACCACTATTATCAGCAGCGGCATAAACCCCGTAGGCTGGAGCTTTGGACTGAGAAGCATAGGCATACCCATAGACCCCGTAAACTGGAGCTCTGAACTCAGTAGCAGTAACAGTTACGCTGCCATAGACCCCGAATATTGGAGAGTTTACCTGAGTAGCATTATAAACATCACTCCTGGCATAGACCCCGTATATTGGGGACTGGATCTGAGTAGGGGTAGAACCATAAAAAGAGCCCTGGGCATAGACTCCGTAAACTGGCGAATTTGCATATGATTGCCCCGCATTGGCAACACCACGAACTCCGTAAGTTTGCGCTTTTTCCTGGCTGGCATAAGCGCTGCCATAAACTCCGTAACTCATGGCATATTGCTCTGTAGAAGTAGCAGAAGCGCTGCCCTGCACTCCGAAACTAATGGCATTTGAGAGTTTACTATTAGCAGAAGCGTTGCCCTGCACTCCGTAACTATAAGCATATGAGAGTTTACCAGTGGTAGAAGCATTGGCAGAGGCACTTACTCCGTAACTTTGGGTGTAGGTATTGTAATAGTTATTATCTATCTGAGAACCGGAAGCAGTGCTAGAAGCATTAGCAGAGCTAGAGATTCCGTAACTATAAACGTTCGAGTATTCCGAAGCAGTAGTAGAAGCATTAGCATCGTTAGAGATCCCAAAACTTTGGGCATAAGAGAAATTAGAAGTAGTGCCTACCGCGGCAGTCGATGCGTTGGCACTGTTCTGAATCCCGTAAGCGAGAGGGGCGATAGATAAATCATTGGAAGAAGCGGAAGAATTGGTATAGAGGCATCGTTGAAAGCCTTCTCCCTGAACTTGCAAGGGAGACAATTTGTAAGCATTAACTGCTCCGTTAGCCAGTTCATTGGTGCCAACTGAACCATCAATGATTTTGGCAGCATTAACTGAATTATCTGCTAATTTGTCAACGGTAACTGCTCCATTAGCCAGTTCATTGGTGCCGACTGAACCATCAATGATTTTGGCAGCATTAACTGAATTATCTGCTAATTTGTCAACGGTAACTGCTCCATTAGCCAGTTCATTGGTGCCGACTGAACCATCAATGATTTTGGCAGCATTAACCGAATTATCCGCTAATTTGTTAACGGTAACTGCTCCGTTAGCTAGTTCATTGGTGCCGACTGAACCATCAATGATTTTGGCAGCATTAACTGAATTATCCGCTAATTTGTCAACGGTAACTGCTCCGTTAGCCAGTTCATTAGTGCTGACTGAACCATCAATGATTTTGGCAGCATTAACCGAATTGTCCGCTAATTTGTCAACGTTAACTGCTCCGTTAGCCAGTTCATTCATGCCGACTGAACCATCAATAATTTTGGCAGCATTAACCGAATTATCTGCTAATTTGTCAACGGTAACTGCTCCATTAGCCAGTTCATTCATGCCGACTGAACCATCAATAATTTTGGCAGCATTAACCGAATTATCTGCTAATTTGTCAACGGTAACTGCTCCATTAGCCAGTTCATTCATGCCGACTGAACCATCAATGATTTTGGCAGCATTAACTGAATTATCTGCTAATTTGTCAACGGTAACTGCTCCATTAGCTAGTTCATTCATGCCGACTGAACCATCAATAATTTTGGCAGCATTAACCGAATTATCCGCTAATTTGTCAACGGTAACTGCTCCGTTAGCCAGTTCATTCATGCCGACTGAACCATCAATGATTTTGGCAGCATTAACTGAATTATCTGCTAATTTGTTAACGTTAACTGCTCCGTTAGCTAGTTCATTGGTGCCGACTGAACCATCAATAATTTTGGCAGCATTAACCGAATTATCCGCGAGTTGGTCAATTGTCACCTTACCGGAGGCAATTTTGGCACTGGCGAATGTCCGCACGGAATTGTCAGGATTTCCTTCGATCTTATCATTAGCAAGTGTTACCTTTGCTAACAGAATCAGCGTACCGTCATTGCTTGGTGGTGATGTCGTGCTTTTGACTAATGGGCGTTCAGTAATGCGCCTGTATTGATCAGTCACACCACTGGTGGTATCTTTATCAGCCTCATCTTTGACATCCTGATACTCAATCGTCACATATATATCACCAGTCCCAGTGAGGTTGAGGGGTTGCGGTGGTGGGTCAGAGGGTAGGATAATTTCTTTACCCTCTTTATTAATTGCTATACCGGGGCTGATGGTAACTTGTTTGTCACCAGTTTTGCTGACAATTAATCCATCAACTACTCCCCAGCTATGAAGTAATTGATTGTGGCGATAGCGCATATCACGGTGATATGTCTGTTCGTCGATGAAATCTTTTTCTACCAAAAATTCGGAAGTGAAATAATTTGGGCGCTTAATCTCTGCCATAATCTCTAATCTCCATATTTCCTGATATTTGCTAAATTTTAAGGACTTGTGGTTGGTTGTGTGGGCATGGTTCCGAGGATAGTGTTGATTCCTAAAACACTGGAATCTTTATTGCCGATTTGGATAGTTCCGGGATAAATCGGTATAAGTTTGTAATCTGTATGTGCCGGTTTTTCTAGTTGAATCAGTGCATTAGCAATTTCCAACTGTCGTGCTAACTCTTGGGGTTTGCTCTTTAATTCTTCTGCTAAAGCGATAGTGACAGTAAAAAAGTGCGGCGGACCACCACCCAAATAAGTATCTTTCCCGATGGTGGAATGTACCCCAATCTGAAATTCTGCCTCTGCGGTTTCAATAACGCTAGGTTTACCCAGAACAAAAATCCGCAACAGTTCTTCTAAGTTTGTCTTTGTCCCCCGTAATTGATAGTGTTTAATAATATTGGCAATGAACTGTCGCTGGATAATGGGGTTGACATCTGCTCGCAGGCTAAGGGCCGTCCAACTCGCCAGCCAAGAGAGAAATTCATCAGGGGTTTGTTGGGGATCAAAATAAGTCGCCACTCCGGCAATAATTTCTTCTAAGCCATTGGGGGGGAAGTTGCGGTTATTCTCGATTTCAGGGAAGGGAACTTCATCTTTAATTCCCAAAAGTATCTTTTCAAAGGCCAAGAGAAATTGACCGAGGAATGGGTCTGCCTGGTAAATGGCGGGGAGGTACTCGAGCAGGCTGCTGGGGGTTCTGGTAGGAGTGCTAGGCATGAGAATCCAACTTCCGATTTCTTGATTACTTTACGGGAGACTCAAATTTCAGAGCGATAGTACCTGGAACAACAATTTCTTCTGGCTGAATTTTGATCGCTATCAGTTTACCATTGTCTCGCAACAAACGGTCAGGGTCACTTACTGTTAGTTCTTCTTGTTTGTTGGTAGCAGTTACAAAATCTATTCCCTCCAATTTGTCAAGTAACTCGTAAATTTCTGAAACATAAACATTTCGACCAAAAGGCCAGCCTTTGCCGTCTGTACCTCCTGTCAGGGGATGGAGGAACTTTTGCAAGATAGTGATCGCTTTGGGACGAATATCTGCTTCCCGGACATCACGGTTAAGATGTAGAGTCAGCCGCACTCCCACCTCAACATATCGCGGTGCAACTACGTGTACTCTTGTAGTTAACAGCCGTCGAGGTTCGAGGTATTTAGTTACTTTCTGAATTAGTTCTTCTGTCGGCTGGGGTTTTAAAGTTTCTGGTGGGGCATAGGGAACAATCACCACACTGATATGTCCGGGTCTTTTTTCTGGCTTTAACGGGTTTTCTGAGACTAGATTGCGTCGGGGAAGGCAGCGAGTACGGGCTATCTTTGAGTCTGCTGCTAAAGCTAGGTTTTCAAAGTCCTTGCAGGTGACGGCACGTTCTGACTGCCGCAGCTTAAGCACAGTTTCTCGAATTTCTTCATTCAGGGTTTTCTGCGGTGAAGGCTGCCAATCTCGCCCATTCAGCAGTTTCAAGAAAGCGTATTGATTGGTATCTGTCACCCGGTTGAGCCGATAAATCAACAGTTCGCTGAGGTAGGCAAACAACTCAATCAGGGTTATGCCTGGATCGGAGGGATTATAATTTGTCCAGTCCGGTGCGTAGCTAGGAATCAGGCTGAGAGCCTCTTGCACCAGATCCTCATAGCTGCGGTCATCTAGGTTAGGTAATTCTAGCGGCATATTGACTTCTCAGGATTTCTCAAAAAACAGGTTAACAGTATGCTTGCCGGAGTAAACTAAAAAGCGATTTGTTTTCATTACTTGTTTCACCTCCTCTGACAAACTTTCTAGATCTTCCGGGGGATCTACCTTGAGAGAGCGGATATAGTCCACACCGGAGACAGATTCCAGCAGGGCGTAGAAGTCTGAATTGTGCGGTTTGCGACCAAAGTCCCAACCCTTGCCATCTAAGCCACCGGTGAGGGGATGTAAGAAGCGAGTAAGAGTTTGATTGACCGCCCCCTCAACTGCACTTGCTCCTTCTAGAGAGGTGAGGGCAATATCTGCGGTGACACTCACGCTGAGATACAAAGGTCCAACTACGGCGATATTGGCAGTAGGAATCCCATAGGTTTCCAAGTAGTCTTGGACGCGGTTGAGCAGTCCTATACTAGACAAGGGTTTAATCTCGGTGGAACGGGAGACAATAATAATGCTAACATCTCCCGGTGTGATAGGGTTTAGATCCAGTGGGTCATCAACCAGATTGCGTAAGGGAACGCATTTCGCCCGCGCTACCTCTGGGGAAGCCAGTTTGGCTAAGTCTTCGTAATCTTCTAGGGTGACGGCGCGATCGCGGTGACGGATAGTTTCAGGGAGGCGATCGCGCAGGGATTCCAGGGTCTCTGCTTCTGTACCACCCACCGCCGCTTGTAAGTTGGTTACTTTCTCGATGTAGGGAACTGTGGTTTTCAGTTGCACAATGCTATCGACTGGTTTATTCCCCGCTTCACCGCCGCCTGTCTGATACCGCGCTATCCTTAGATTACCAGTTCCCAGAGGCGGAATCAGCCCGTTGCGTCCGTTACCAAACTGAATTTTGCCCGTAAGCTGGTCGAGGACGTAGTGGCGATCGCGCGAAGTTGAGCCATAAAAATCAGGAACTTGCTGCCATTGTACCCAGACTTCTCGAGAATTGGGAATTGGGGTAATCGGGTTGCTATTTCCTGGCAGTTTTAGTCTCTCTAGCTCTAGTTCTGAAGGTTTTTCTGGTTCTCTGACCTCCAATTGTGGGTTTTGCAGGACGGGAAAGCGAGTCGTTTGGAAAATTTGATTTTCTGACCCGTTACTAGAACCTAAAATTTCCTTGACAATCGTGATCGTTTGGCTGGCAAAAGTTGTATTGAGGGCAAGGTTGATGATTCTAGGTTCAATGAGATAGTCTCCTGTTTCCCACTGTACCCGTAACCAGTAACGTTCCGATAAGTCAAACTCGGCTTTAGTTTGACAGTCAGCCGGAACTAAGAATTTAATTAATCCTGAAAGGGTGAAATTTTCGCTGCCATCCTCGACCGTAAGTTTTGACCAAGCTTGTCCATTCCAATATTGCCAAGATAACCGGACTGGCGACCTTGGTGGTAGTTGGTCTGCCACAAAGGTTTCTAAAGTAGCAGTATAAATAGTAGCAAAAGTATCAGGACGGCTCAGGCGTAGGAAAGCAATATCTCGGTTTTCCTGATTGAGATCTTCGGGAATAGTAATCTGCACTTTTAAGGATTTTATTTCCCCAGGAGCAAGAGTAATTGAAGTCCCTTCCTCTGAGATTGTCGTCTCCCAATTATTGCCCCAAATTTCCACTCGCCAAGTGACTGATTTATCCGTATCATTCGTTACCCACAGGTGATGGGTAACTATTCCAGTTGTCCCAGCTTGACGACTGTAGGGAGGAGAAAGAGGGATAAATTTTTCCCCATATTTCAAGTCTGCTAAGCAGACAAAAAGACTCAGAGGACGATTGGGGAAATTGGAGCGATTTTGCGGGAGGGTAAATCCTAGATATAACGAAGGATGAGATTCTGTGAGGGATTCAAAAGGAATAAATGGTTGTTCTTTCTGTTGAATGTAGGTAAAGTTATTGTAGGTTTGACAAGCAGAAAGGGACTGAGTAGCATTATATGTATAACTTAGGGTTAGGGATTTGAGCAAAGGGGGAGAAAGGGTGTTAGAAATTAACCATACTCCTGTCCCCACTGGATGAGGCGATTGTAGGGCTTCTGTCAAGGTCAGGCTATTATTTGAGGTATTAACAACCCCGATAGTTCGGACCTCCTGAGTGTTAGTTCCCGTGGCAATTTGGATGCGATCGCCCGGCATAAACCCCCGGCTACTGTTGACGATAATTTGCTCGGTGTTTTCCCTAATTTCTTGTCTGAGGGTAGTAAAGGTAGGTGGTTGAGAGGAAGGACCCGTGCCATAGTTTCCCCGAACAATCCGCACGCGAATCCAATAATTAGTCTTGCCATTAACTTCACCTAATCCTATCTGATTGGGCAAAGTAAAAGTGATTGACCCGCTTTGGGTGAATTTGGCAGTTGCTGGGCTACTAAAAGTTACCAATAATGGCTGCCAAGCCTTGCCATCCCAAGCTTCCCAGGCTAATTCAACTTCGTTTTCGGTGTTAGCGGAGACAGTTTCATTGAGGGCGATGTTGACTGTTACCCTAGCTCCGGCTTTGGAAAAGACTTCCTGACTAGCTAGGTAGAGTGTGTCACTGAGGCGGGGGGTTTCGCCAAAGGGAGAGAAGTCTTTAGTTAGGTCGAGGGGTGAAGAATTAATAAAACCGAGATCGGGTAGTAAATTAGACTGAGTAACGCTCACGCTCGCTGTAATCCCTTGAATTTTCGGTAAGGGAGGAGAACCAGGGATTAAAGACTGATTAAGCGCAACTTTCAGCCAGGACGCTTCTACGCCATTGATGATTTGTTTAACGGGAACGGGAAAGTTAGGAATTGATACTTGCCAACTTGGGTTATTTTCTGAGGTATTACTGACTAATTGACTGATTTGCCGCCAATCTTGACCATCCCAATAAGACCAAGTCAAGGGGAGTCCTGCTAACCTCTGAGCCTCCTCAGATTGAATTGTTAAGGTGGCGGTTTTGGCAACTGGTAGGGTGAACAGGTCATCGCAAGCTAAGTACAGGCTGTGTTCGACTCCCGCATCGCCATGAAAGACAAAACCCGCAGTTGCAGTTTTGGTCGTCAGCCACCCAGTGCGATCGCTCCAGGTATCCTGCTGCGGCTCCCGCACAAATACGGAGGTGAGTTGAGCGGCGGTAACTACTAATTCCGCTTCTGTTTCAAAGATGACTGGGGCTTTTTCCCCTTCCGCTGGGGGAGCGGCTACCTGAGTTCCCACTGGAACCACTACATCCACTGTAGAGCCAGCCGCCAAAGAAAAGGTCAGGGGAGTGCGAGCGGCTTGAGGTGGGAGGCGGGAGGCACCCAACAAATCCAGGAAGGCGAGGAAATTCTTGTCAGGGACTTGGTTCAAGCGCTCAATGATAATTTCGGCAAAGCGAGCGAAGGTGCCAATCAGGGCCGCACTGATGCTCCCCTTTTTCGGCAGGCGCTTGCCCGTTACCGGATCTACTTCAAATTCCTGCCAAGTGGGTGCATATTCAAGCAGTAATTCCTGCAACTGCTGGGTAATCTCAGTTGCTGTGCGCTTGTCAATTTTCGGGGCTGATTTAACCATTGAATTATGAATTATGAATTATGAATTGGGAATTAGAAGATTAGCCGATGATCAATCTAAAATCAAACAGGATTCTCAGGATTTTAGGATTTTCAGAATTTGAGAATTTTAGGATGATCAATATAAAATCTAAAATCTAAAATCTAAAATTCATCACCCGGCACTCCTTTCTAAATAAAACGGATAGACGAGATTAAAAACGTTATTACTTGCTCGCACCTGATATTCAATACTGATGAGCAGTTTTTCTCCGTCGCTGTCGGATTGGGGAATCACTTGAACGTCTAGTACATCAATGCGAGGCTCGAACAAGAGCAAAGCTTCTCGCACTTGTTGGGAAATTTTGCCAGCGGTGGCTGCTGTATTCATTTCAAAAACGAGGTCGTAAATCCCGCAGCCGAAATCAGGGCGCATCACGCGCTCGCCCTTAGCCGTTCCCAGAATGATCCAGATGGACTGACGGACGCTTTCTTCGTACTTTGCCCATTTGAGTGCCCCCGAATCGACCTGAATGGGGAATCCTACGCCAACACCTAAAAAAGATTTCTCCATCTCCATCCTCCCCTTAACCAATTAAGACAGTACCGACAGCAATAACCTGTCCTACGGGCAAATCGGCTGGATCGTTGCACGTCTGCGCCATATCGCCGTTACGCGCTGCCATCTTACCGTTGATCTTGACGGTTGGGCTACCGATTTTAATAGTAGCTTTGTTGGCGGGAGGGTTCTGGAAGGCCGTACCAGGAGGGGTAGGGATATGGGGCGGAGTGTTGTCTGCCGTACTGTCCACGGTGGCGGCTGCCATCCCCATAATCTTGACATCTGCACTGAGGTTGCCGTTGATGATGCCAATAAAGGGGTGGGGAAGAGGAGTCGGAACTGGCGGTCCCGGGGGTGCTGGCACCATGACAATGTGGGTGTCGGTAGCAATAATTTGGTCGCCTTGTTTAGCTGCGGGTTGTCCCATAATGGATTTTGGATTTTAGATTTTAGATTTTAGATTTTGGATTTTGGATTGAGTATCCTGAAAATTCTGATTAGATTTGGTATTAATCATCCTGAAAATCCTCAAATCCCGAAAATCCTGATTTGATTGGGGATTCACAACTAATTGAGGTTGATAGTTGCGCCTTTGAGGTTCATGGGGGCGCTGGCTTTGATATCCATGCCGGCTCCAGCTTCAATTTTACTGTCGGTGGAAGACTTGATTTCGATTTTTTGTGCGTCTAGTTTGATTGTGCCTTTAGTGGCAGAAAGGGTAATATCTTTGTCAGCGGTAATCGTAATTGTGTTATTAGATGTATCGAAAATTAGGCTGTTATTGCCAGTTTTATCGATAATTTCAATAGTTTCTTTGCCATCTTCATCATTGAGACGAATGGCGTGACCGCTGCGAGATTTGATCAGCCGCAGGTTATTTTTTCCGTCGCTATTATTAGCCGGAGGTGCATCTTTACCATTCCAAAGAACCCCCAAAACGTAAGGAAAACGTGGGTTTCCCTGCTCGAAACTAACTAGAACTTCATCATCTACTTCTGGAAGAAAGTAGATCCCTCGTTCTTTCCCGGCCATTGGGGCAGCAATTCTCGCCCAGTTGCTTTCATCTTCATCTTTATCACTAAGCCAGGGAAATTTCAACTTGACCCGACCTAGGTTATCCGGGTCTTTGTTGTTGGTAACTATGCCTACGACCACTCCGAAAATACGACCGGCGATCGCTTCCCTAGTTTCCGTATCTACTGTCACCTCAAAGAGATTCATATGGCATTCCTCCGAACTGTAAAATAGGTGAAGTAACCGCGAGTCCCGTAGCGATGGCTGGCTGCCGTAACGTAATACAGTCCACTAAATCGCTGACCAATCCCATCGATCTCAATGACTTTACCGGCCCGCACTTGGGTATTACCCCGACAAATGCCTTCACCAGTAATCAATCCCAGTACCTCCCGATTAAATTGAGCTTTAGCAAATTGATCAGCTTCAGCTTGACTGGCAACGGGGCGATCGCTAATGCCTCCTATCCCCTCACCGAAGGCACTCTCACTAAGCTTGGCACCACTCGACTGTCCCCCCATCGTCGAGACTTCATCCCCTGCCTTAGCCTGTCCAAGAACTTTTTGCTTGTCCTTGGCACTCCAGCCGCGCACTGACACCTGGTTCACCTGTCCGAGAGAGGAGAGGCGGGGATAAAATTCCAGCAGTTCATCTTCCAGAGTCAGGGTTAAGACGGCGCTACTGGCATTCCCTACCGGACGGAACAAGAGGGTTTTGTCCTCTACTACTACCTCATACTGGAGCTGCCGCGCTCGTGCTTGCAAGAATTCCAGATCGGTCTGGTTAGCCTGCATAATATAGTCATGGGTGACTTGGCTATCTTCGGCTTTGGCAGTAAGTCCTCCTTCACTGGCAATTTGAGCGGCGATGTCGCTGTCTTTTTTCTGGAGGAAAGTACGAGTCTTGCGTCCTCTTTGTAGTCGGTGGCGGCGATCATAACCGCGCACGATAAAGCTAGGCAGGCGATTAATCGCAAATTCTGGTTCTAATCCGGTGATTTCTCCCTTAATTAAGGTGGCCAGTTGGCTCCCATAACCTAGTTTAACCTCTACTTCGGTACCAAGAGCAAAAAGAGCGTCATCGAGTAAGGAAATCTGACTATTCTGAGTTTCAAGTCCAGTCAGTTCCACTGTGAACATACTGGGTAGAGTCAGGTCATCCTCAACGGTGATGCTAATAACCTGAATTTCTGTCTCAATTGGCAGTGGTGAACCGCCAATTTTCAGAGCAAAACTCGGTAACAGCAAATTTGGCGTACTCGTTGTCGGCATTATCGATAATTCTCCTGATTTTAGATTTTAGATGAGTTTTTTCCCTGTTCCCTGTTCGTCGCCATATAACTCTGTCACCTGCCCAATTCCCAATTCATAATTCATAATTCATCAACGTAGTTTCGGAATAATTAGAGGATTGCTCACTTTTAAATGGCGCGGATCGTCTAGATTATTTGCTTGGGCGATAATGCGCCAGAGATTGGGATCTCCATATACTTCCGCCGCTAGGCTGCTCAAAGTGTCTCCTCGCTTGACTAGGCGTGTCGTTTGTTCTGGATCGGTTTGTATGAGGTCTTTTTTTCGATCAATCCATTCAGTAAAAGTCACTGTCAGCCTAGCGCGTAGGGGTTTGCCATCACTTTTGAAGAGGGTGAAGTTTTGCACCAAGTTAGTCACCACTCCAATAAAGGGAAACTCAGGAGGATCAAGGGGGTTTCCCCAAGACACTGTGCAAATTGGCGGTTGATTGGTATCCCGTTCAATGCGCGTCAGCTTGACAATTTTATTGGTGAGTTGGCGCACGTCATCTACTGGCTTACCCTCAACGGGTTCGGTCACGTCAAAAAACAGTTCTAAAACAAGGGTACGACTTCCTCCTCCCCCAAACTGCAAAACTGGTGCATTCAAGTTTATCTGAGTGGCAGATTGAGTTGTACTTGCTGTTGATGCTGAGGTACCAGTAGATGATTGCGGACTCCAGGTGACTGGTTTGGTAATTGAATAAGCAGTCGGATTGAATTGCACCGTAATTTCTGGCAGCTTAGACGGTGGTAGAGGTTTAATCTTTAATTTGGTAGGCGTTTCTAGTACCATTGGCTTATCCCCCGACGTTCACGTTCAACGGTTAACTGGCGAAACAGCAGACGGCTGACTTGTTCGGCAATGTCTGCCACATTGACTACCGGAGTCTGGTTTGCTGTCTGAGCGATCGCTGGTATAGCAGGATTTGATGGCATAGCTTCCATCTCGGAAGCCGTATTTGACATCTGGCGCAGGATATTGGGACGATTAGGATTGACTGGGATACTGACTGACGGCAAAGAGGAGTCAGTATAGCCGTTGTTGGCGGCGGAGAAAACTGTCCTCGCTGGTTCACTGGTAGTTTTACGCCAAACCAGATTGGTCGGGATTGAGAGGTTTCCTGGAACCTCTCTAGAGGGAATTTCTGGGACGACGGCGATCGAAGTTGTGGCTAATTCGGAGTTAACGGCGGCAATATCTCTATTTGCTTGATTTCCTGACTGTTTTTGTCCTCCGATCGCCTCTCTGTGTATTGTACCTGAACCTGTTGTTAGTCGGTTAGATTCTTTATCTAGCGATTGTAAGCTTTGCCGCAGCAACAAGGGGGTTGCTGTGCTTAAATTGCTTACTTGAGGTTGTCCTAATTCCACTGAGGTAACTTTTGTTTCTCCTTCTGTTGACGCAACTATTGCCTCTGATTGGTCTAAAGTAGCTGCTGATTCTGAGTTAGAAGTGGGATTATTTATCCTTTCAGTAATTGTTCTCAAAGGTAAAGGAGATTCTCCCGAAGTAGCGGTTAGGGAATCTATCTTCTTTTCTTCAGATGTTTCGTCTGGCTGCTGCAAATTTTGGCGTAACAACAAAGGATTGGTTATTGCTTCGTCACTAACTAAAGACTGTCCTTGTTCAATAGCCGTAACTTTTGTCTCTGGTTTGAGAGATATTTCTGCTGATTCTGAGTTAGAAGTGGAAGTATTTATCCTTTCAGTAATTGTTCTCAAAGGTAAAGGAGATTCTCCCGAAGTAGCGGTTAGGGAATCTATCTTCTTTTCTTCAGATGTTTCGTCTGGCTGCTGCAAATTTTGGCGTAACAACAAAGGATTGGTTATTGCTTCGTCACTAACTAAAGACTGTCCTTGTTCAATAGCCGTAACTTTTGTCTCTGGTTTGAGAGATATTTCTGCTGATTCTGAGTTAGAAGTGGAAGTATTTATCCTTTCAGTAATTGTTCTCAAAGGTAAAGGAGATTCTCCCGAAGTAGCGGTTAGGGAATCTATCTTCTTTTCTTCAGATGTTTCGTCTGGCTGCTGCAAATTTTGGCGTAACAACAAAGGATTTGGTGTGCTTAAATTGCTGACTTGAATCTGTTTTAATTCAACTAAAGTAACTTTTGTTTCTTCCTCTTTTGGCGCAACTGTTCTCTGTGGTTGAGCTAAGGTAACCGCTGGCTTGGAGTCAGGATTTGACACCGTTACACTTTCAACAATTGTCCTCAAGGATGGGCTATTTTTTTCAGAAGTGTTTGCTGGAGCATCTATCTTCTCAGAGGAATTTACTTGTTTACTTAAAGAATTAGAATCTGGTGCTAAGGGAACAGCTTTGCGACTGAGGCGAAAAGTTTGACCGGCTTGGGAATCAGAAATCTTTTCTCTTGGTGGCGCAATCTTCTCCTGATATATCCGTTCAGATAACATTGCTGAAGACAATTGGCTAGTGAGGTTCGGTTCGGTTGTAATTGGCTGCACTGGTGTAGCCAACATTAATTCCGTACCGCTACCTGGTTCACTCTCACCAAAAGCATAACGAGATTGCCACCTTTCTAGGAAACGGGAACGCTGAACCATCCAGCTTGGAACTCGTGCTAATTGAGTCTGGAATTGTTTTAGGTTAATCACCCCAACAGGTTCACTCTGGAGGCGAAGGAGACGCTCTACCAGAACAGATTTTTCATCAGGAGAATCGACCATCTTATACACCTTTTTAGAAACCAATATTGACAGATGCACTTAGTTCAGCGGCGATTCCTCCTACCAAACTACTCACGCTAGGACGGCTGAGTCCTCGGTGAAATAATTCGACACTTTCAAAGGCGACGTTGCCTGAATCTGCTCGCAATTCTGGGCCAGTCCACTTATAAGGAAAAGCTTCTTTAAAGTTCCACCAAATGACCGGGATGCGCTGCTTGTTCAGCAAATAAATTGTGCCGTTTTGGCGTTCAATCTTGCCTTGGACTACATCTTGATGCCAACTCCATAGTCCATCAATCGGGGTAAGTCCGTGCTTGAGAATCAAGGCTGGGGATTTGCTGCGCCCGGCAAAGCGATGTATGTAGTCATTGACACCGCCTTCCTGGTACTCTTCAATAGTAGTTTCTACCTGCAAACCGCTACATTCAGAGAACCCTCCTGCCAAAATTCCTTCAATCTCGACCAAAAAATTGAAGACCTGATAGGGATCGCTGCGAATTCCCAAAAGATTGGTCGCCAAACTGAAAGCGGCGTTTAAGCCCAAGGATGGCATCGGTTATTTCCTCCTGTTTGCTCAAGTTTGTTCGTTAAAACGCTGGTTAATCTTGGCGATTTCTGCTACCCACTGCTGGCGTTCTGGGTGTTCCAATCCCAGAATGTGTTCCGGCTGCCAGTGAAAGTGGTAGGCGATGTAGGCTACCTCCTCATAAAGCCGTTCGAGGGGGTAGCGCCTTACTCCCCCAAGCTAGTGAGTTCCACGTCAAACTCTTTTTCGCAGTAAGGGCATTGGGTATGAACCCGGTTGTGACCATTTTGATTAATGCGGCAGTAGAGGTCTTGTAAGTAAGCCAAATCTGCCGCATACAGTCCTTCAATCACCTTCGGGTTGATATACTCCAGGCTGCCAAGCTTAGCGATGACCCGCGACAGCAGGACGATCAGCAGATAAGCTTGGTTGCTACGGACACGGGGATCTTTGAGGGGGGCAATTTCATCGAAGGCAGTGGCTAGGCGCATCACACCTTCCCGATGCAGGTTGCCTTCCCCATCTATATACCCCAGGGGTAAGGTAAAGGGAAATTCAGTCTGGAGCATGATTGAGTGATCAGTTTAGCCTGGGATTAAGCTTTAACCATTTCTTCGTGGACAATTTCTAGGGTTTCAATCGCTACTTCATTGCTGGTGGCATTAAAACTTGGTCCTGTCCATTTAGAAGGCCAGGCTTCCCGCAAATTCCAGCGCAATTTTTCTTCCTGCGCTTCGTTGAATAGGACAATCGAGACATTTTTGCGGGTGGTTTTCCCACTGATCACGGTTTGTCGCCATTCCCAGAGGGTCTTGGAATCGGTGATGCCGCGTTTTAAGGTAATTGGCGCGAATTTATTCAAACCGGTCAATTTACGGACGTGGTTGGCATCGGTTCCTTCCCGATAGTCAACGGGATCGGTGGTCGCATCTAGACCGCTGCATTCGCGGAAGCCTGCTTCTTGAATACCGTCGATTTCAACGCGAAAATTGAAACCTCGATAGGGATCAACTCTGTCAGCCATAGAAAATCTCCTTGTTAAACAACCAGTAATAGTTAGGAATCAAGCGGTTGGGCGCATTTCCACGCTTCCCGCTCGATGAATGATCCGAATCACGAGAAACTCAGCAGGAGCAGCAGTTGCTAAACCAATTTCAGTTAGCACCTTCCCTTCTTCCCGGAGGTCGGTCGGGTTAGTTTCAGCATCGCATTTGACGTAGAATGCCTGGGCTGGGCTGGCTCCCTGGAGTGCCCCTGACTGCCACAGTTGGGTTAAGTAAGCACTCAGTTCTCGCCCAATTCGCACCCACAAGCGGGGGGAATTGGGTTCAAAGGCTGCCCAGCCGAGATTTTGGTCGATCCACCGCCCCAAGGTGAGGAATAGCCGCCGGACGTTGAGATAACGCCAGTTGGTATCTTGACTGAGGGTCCGCGCTCCCCAGACGCGCAGTCCGCGACCGGGAAAGGCCCGCAGGCAGTTGATGCCAAAAGGATTCAACTCACCTTGAAGGGAATTGTCGATCGCCACTTGCAAATCGAGGGCATCCTGAATCTCTTCATTGGCTGGGGCTTTGAAGACACCCCTAGTGCGATCGCTGCGGGCAAAGATACCAGCAATATGACCGCAGGGGGGAACCCAGCGCCCTTGGGTATTTTTCAGCCAGGGATAGTAGAGAGCGGCGTCAATCGGTTTGGGCTGGCTGCGGACAATTGCCTCTCGTTGGTTTTTGACTGCTGCTGCGGTACTGTTTGGGAGAGGATCGAGAATGGCGAAGCGATCCCCTTGTTGGGCGCATTGTTTCAACATTGCCTGTTGCACTTGGATAATGGCACTTTCATCCGTCAGCCTCATGGCATCGGGGATTGCCAGCAAGTCCAAATCCTTCAGGGGAGCGAGAGACGACAAAGCCGCTTCTAAGGCTGATTTTGGCTCTTGATTGGATTCTGCTCGCACCACATAGCAGCGAGTCCCGCCATTGGCAAAGAAGCCAGTCACTGCCTCTAGTAGATAGCCTGGGGCGGTAAAGTTTTCGCTGAATTCTTCCTGATGGTGTAATGCCCTCGGGGTGTTGACTGGGAAATCCTTCTCTGATGGCTTAGCCTGAAAGAAGCCGACGAATCCAGGAATGCCAGTGGGTAGCTTGGCTTCTGGTTGGCGGAAGCTTTCCTTTCGATAGACACCTGGCGTTTTACAGTCGATCTCCATAGCTCACCTCTTTTTTAGCTGGTTTGGGCCATCTGGCTGATGCGGAAGATGACAAATTCAGCCGGACGGACAATCGCCACGCCAATTTCCGTGACGACTTGGCCCAATTCGCGCAACTCGGGCGGGTTGTTTTCGGCATCGCACTTGACGTAAAACGCCTCCTGGGGTGTATTGCCAAACAAAGCCCCCGAGCGCCAGACATTGGTGAGGAATGCCGAAACGTTGCGGGTAATTTGTTGCCAGAGGGCGGGAGTATTCGGCTCGAAGACCACCCACTGGGTGCCTTCGTCAATCGATTCCCGCAGAAAGAGCAGGGTGCGGCGGACGTTGATGTATTTTAAGTCAGCATTGTCATCGCCACCGACGGTTCTGGCTCCCCAGACTAGGATTTTGCCATTGAGGACGCGGATGCAGTTGACTCCTTTAGGATTCAAGTTATCTTGGTCAGCTTTACTGAGGGGCTGGCTTACGTTTTGTGCGCCAAAAATCACCTCATTGGCCGGTGCTTTGAAGACTCCCCGCTCGTTGTCAACGCGAGCATAGACTCCTGCCAGATGTCCACTAGGGGGGACAAATAGCGACCCATCACCAATAGGATTTTGTAGTTTAGTCGCTGGGTCAAAAACTTTGATCCAGGGGAAATACCAGGCGGCCAAATCGGTTCTTTTCGGCATGACTCCTGATTCAGCCGGAATTTTGGTCAGAGTGGTTAAATCGTCAGCCGTCTCAGGTCCATCTAGGATAGCAAACCGATCGCCGGTGGCTTTACAATGAGCTACCACTTTATCTCGGATCGCGTCATCGGTGTTTCCTGGGATTGCTACCAGTGAAATTGGATCGATAGTGGCAAAGGCATTAAGTGCCTTGTCAATCTCAGTTGCCGCATCTTTAATCCTGACAACGTAGCAACTGCTGCCGCCATTGTTGAAAAAGCCGTAAACAGCATGAACGAGGTAGTTGTGTTTTGTATCTTGAGAGAAGTCCCCGAAGAACTGCTTGAACTGGCTGAAGTTTGTGCACAGTTTCACTATACCAGCCTCGATCGGCAAGAAGAATGGCTTATAATCGGCAGTGATAGCATCCTCGTTGCCTGGTGAATTAGTAAAGGTCACTTGAGAGACTTTGTTCGTCTCGTCATTGGACAGCGTTGCCTCGGTCGGGTTGCCCTTAACCTTAATTTTAAAGGTGCCTGCATCGGTCACGACTGGATACCGGCTCAGATTGAAGACTTTCTTGGTTCCATCCCCCTTACCAACTGGTTCATCGATGACTACATCAACAAATGGCGAATTGACTTCATCTGGCACGATGCCAATAAATCCGGGGATGCTGGTGCTGACTCCGGCGATCGCTTTGACTGCTGAAGGTACTTCTTCAACATAAACGCCGGGAGAAAGATATTGAGGCATAGCCCTCTCCTTAACAAAATATTTGCTTAATCTCCATGCTAGCACTTTTGGTCTATTGTGACTCCTCTCTACAGGGGTGACAACGAGATTAAAGTCTAGGCTGGGTGTGGGTTGTAGGTAGGGTTGATTCATTTAAATTATTAAGTACAGCGGATTTTGAGTCAATAAATTTGACTGAAAATTATCAAGTTTATCTTTTTCTAATCAAAAGAGTTAGTCACAATAACTAATCTTTAATCCTCTGCCAATATTTATTATGAATAGATTGATAAAACTTGTTAACAAGCTACTAAAAGCCTATCTCTCTTGAAATTGTCTGAGAGTACATCCTGTTAATTTAGCTAATTTTTCTGCTTCTTACGTCGATAAAACTATCAGTTTTTCCCAAGGTTCAGCTAACCACCTCTGTCCCTCCGTTATTGAGAGAAAACCCAGAAACGTTGAATCCTGTAATAAAACTTTACATTGACAAGCATAATACCCCTATAACATCAAATTTTAAGTTGAATAGACAATCCTCCGGAACCAGTGTAAATAGCTAATATGTTGACACATGAAACTCTGTAAATAGCGCAGTTTGTCTAATAAGCTTTTCCCAAATCCTTCTTCAATATCTATTAGCTGTAGAATCAGATAAGCGATAATGCAGCTATAGATATGTAGGCGGATTCCGTTCTCGTTTTTAGTGATTAGATTATCCAACTTTAGAGGCATTTTAAAAAATTTCCACAGCAGTTCTCTTGGCCATCTTTGGATGTAAATTTCGGCAACTTCTTCATTGCTAACTGCCCCTTCTCCTTGTAGAGGTAAATCTGTCGCCCGCCGAAATTCTGTTTGACTTTCTAGGGGGAGCATCTCACTTACGCGATGAGTAATTATACTTAGCTTAAAAGCCACTCTTAATCGTGTCTTGGAACGAAATAGAGGCTTTTAAAGACTGCGTACATAGAGAATTAAAACAAGAATTACCCTCGAAAAGCCTATTTTTCCCCTAAGTATTTATGCTCATTGCAAAGGTGAGATGCTCCCCTTTCTAGCTTTCTAGGTCGCAAAAAGCGACTACTCTTACTTCTATTTGTCTTTTATCTTTTCCGAGTTTACACTTGCCATTTTCGAGCATCTCCAGGCTAATATTATTTTTCAATCTCAAGACAAAATGCTTGTCACTACTCTCTAATAATTCGGTGATTCTTTGATTAGAAGCAAATCCTCTATCCATTACGCCAAGTCCATTTACAGGAATTGCTTCTATCGTTTTTCCTCCTTCTTTCGAGTCATTAACTTGACCAAAATGGATGAGGATTTCGACCACCTCTGTTGTGATACTATTAAGACCAGAGAATAGTTTTACTTGATGCCATCCTTGCGACCATAGTAGTTTACTGGTTAAGCTAATTATTGTTGAGTCAATGGGAAATAAAGCTCGCACATTCTCTATTCCTTTTTTGGCAACTAAACGCTTATTTAATTCAACAATGACTTTCTCAAACGGACTTGTTTCTATAATTTTGCTTGCCTGAGAAAATGGGGATAAATTTACATTGATTCCTTCAAGTACCATTCGACTGCATAAGTCCCTCATACTGACGATGCTTTTATCTAAAGCAAAACCAATCCAACAGGACAAAAATGTAAAAGTGTCTAAAGCGGGGTAGTCATTTTTAGGCAGTGGTTTGAGAAGCTCTTTTATGAGTTTTGAGAAATTCTTCATCAGGGCAAACTCCCTATTGTGAGGGTAATAAGTTGTCTAGATTCTATCTATAATAGCATTTTTTGTCTGACTTTTCTCAACGTTCAACACTTCTGGTTCTAATTGTCTCCCCTCTAGGTCTTTAATCCTGATATTTTCTTGAGAATTTCTGGATAAATCTAAAGCTTTAATCACCTCTTTTGCCACTGCTTTTACCACGGGAATAGCCACAGAATTACCGAACTGTTTATAAGCTTGGACATCGCTGACAACAATCTGAAAACTATCGGGAAATCCCTGTAATCTTGCCCATTCTCTGGGAGTCATTCTGCGGACGAATAATTTATTTACTTCTCCCTTAATGCGAGTAACGGGAGTAAAATTAGTCAGTCTTTGATCGATAACTAAATTTCTTTCTTTTCCCATACCTCCCACCACAATAGCATTAGCAATACCATCGGGAGAAATAATCTCATAACCGAACCCATTACCTTTATTTTCGTGTCTGGCCCTGTGTTTAAACAAAGTTTCTAAATACTGATTAGAGAGATAATATTTAACGCTGACTTCCTTTTCTTCTAGGATATCTTTGAGACAAGTTTCTTGATGGGTTGGTTGGGGATAGGAAAAATGGTAAATATTTAAATCTTCTCGAAAACCGACGATAAAAATTCGGGGACGGTTTTGAGGAACCCCAAAATATCTGGCATTTAAAATCTGGGGACTAGGGACAAAATAATGCAAATCCTTTTCTAATATATCTAAAATAGTTTTTAAAGTTTTACCTCGATCATGGTGGACTAAACCCTGGACATTTTCTAAGATAAAAGCTTTCGGTTTCTTTTCGTGTAGGATCCGGGCAACTTCAAAAAATAAGGTTCCGCGTGCATCTTCAAAACCGTGTTTTCTGCCGGCGATACTAAAAGCTTGACAGGGAAACCCGCCACAGAGTATATCATGATCGGGGACAGTTTTTGCCTCTAATTTTCTGATGTCTTGATTATCGGGTAAATGACCATAGTTAGCTAAGTAAACCTTTTGGGAGTGAGGATCGATTTCCGAGGAAAAAACGCATTGACAACCGAGATTCTCTAAGGCGATTCTAAATCCTCCTATACCGGCAAATAAATCAATAAAAGTCCACATATTTTATCTATTCTAAGCTTTTGTTTTGATCCCAGAGACGATATTAAACCGGCTATCTTAGATTTTAGTATAAATTCTCGAATCTTTCTGTCCACTTCCCCATCTACCCTGTCCGCGTAATTTTTTTCTCCCAAATACTAAACAGATTGGTGTTACAAGTGTAGGATAAGAAAGATACCTTTAACAAGCATAACCTAGAAACCATGACCTCTTCTGCTCTTTTTATAGCAGTTATCCTAAATGATGAGGTAGGAAGTTTTCCTTTTGGGGAGTCGGTCGTCAGCAGTCGATCCCAAATCAGTTTACACTTCGTCTTGATGAGAAACGCTATAAGTAGCCGACGATAAATCCGACATTCCGCACATCTTCATATACTTTTATATATTTTTACATTCCCCAAGATGTTTTGACGAAAAAGCTTCATAGAAACTACTATTGAGAACATTTTCAATAATTGATTTTTTCTGAGAAAAAAAAATTACAATTCTTCACCTTGATCAAAATCAATCATTGTAGCTATAGTCCCTACTAGCAATGGGTTTTAAGCAAAATATTAGTGGGACTTAGGCGTTTTCGGTCATCAAAAAAGGCTCAAACCATTACGGGACAAAGGGTTAACCTCGATTTATGATTTTCCTTGATCTATCTGGGTTTCAGCGATTTTGGGCTTCTCGAAGTAAATCCCAAGCGGGGATTGGAGTTGAGGCTTTTCTCGATTTGTTTTTTGTCTAAGTCCCACTAGGAAATAAGGTTGAACATGAGATTTTTTCGACTTGTTCAAAGTGGCCGTCCGGCATTCGGACAATCAAAACGGACGGGTCGGAAAGCGTAAGACTACCGCTAAGGTAGCGGCATCCCGTGAAGCGTCAACCCAGCGGTCGGTCGTTCAATTAAGTTTGTTCGAGCTGCCGGTCATCACCGTCCGGCCTCGGCGGTGAGGATGTCAAGTCACTATCCCGCAACTACAAAAGGCAATGATCGAGAAGCAGAAAAGTCATCTGCCTCTACGGGCAATTTTACCCCTGATCACCGGCCGTCCTTTACCCAAAGAGGCACTGGCATACTACCGACTCGAACAACTGTCAAAATTAAAAGCCAAGTATGGGGTAGAATATCTTGACCCTGAAAGTGAGACGATCGACTGGAGAGAAATCGAGAATCTGTTTCGCACAGTCCTTCCCTTTGAAATTTGCCGTCGTTATCAGATCCTGCCCCTACAAAAACAGCAATCCGCTGCCAATGTCCTTCACCTAGCCATGGTGGATCCCGCTAATGGGACTTAGACAAAAAACAAATCGAGAAAAGCCTCAACTCCAATCCCCGCTTGGGATTTACTTCGAGAAGCCCAAAATCGCTGAAACCCAGATAGATCAAGGAAAATCATAAATCGAGGTTAACCCTTTGTCCCGTAATGGTTTGAGCCTTTTTTGCTGACCGAAAACGCCTAAGTCCCACTAATCAGGAAATTCTCGATGATTTACGTCGTATCCTCCGGGATCAAGAATTGCAGTTTGAACGTCGTGTCATCGATCGGGCAGATTACCAGAAATTGGTCGAAATCTATCGTTATCGCCAAGAAGAAGCCCTATATGGCCGTTTTCTTCCCCAAGAACAAGAGCTAGAGACCATCGTTGACATAACCGGCCTTTTTGAAGATGGCCAATCTCTCCCCCATCTCCACCGCCAATTAGCCGACGAGGATCTCGGTCTGATTCAACAGGCCAATCAAAAGATGATCGTCAGTCTCGTTAATAATATCCTGATTCAAGCCATCGAAAGTAAAGCGACGGAAATTCACCTAGAACCCCAAGAAAATCAATTAACTGTCCGTTTTCGCCAAGATGGTCTCCTGCGTTCTGCCTGGGAACCGATTTCTCCAGAAGCGACCCCAGCAATTATCTCACGGTTAAAAATTCTTGCTAACCTTGATGTCAGCGAAAAATCGCGCCCCCAACAGGGAAAAATGACCACAACTTTTTCCGGTCGCAAAATAGATTTTCGTCTCCACACCCTACCCAGTCAACAAAGGGAAAAAATTCTTCTGCGGGTTTTTGATTCTCGATCCCCACTTTGGCCCCTCGATGAATTGATTACTAGCCAAGAAACCTGTAAACTGGCACGCACCATGATTGATCGCCAGGCGGGGTTAATTCTGCTCACCGCACCGGCCAGAGGCGGCTGTTCCACCAGTTTCTATTCTCTACTAGCCCATCGAAACCGGGGTGGGGTTAATATCGCTACCCTGGAAACCTCGATCGAACGCAGCCTTAACGGTATTACCCAAGTGGAAATCGCTGATGGTCAAGGTCGAGATTATGCCTCGATTTTGCCCTCTTTCCGGAATCAAGACCTGGATATCATCGGTATCGATCGCCTGGCGGATTCTTCCACCCTTACCCATGCTCTAGAAGCGGCTTTGACTGGACATTTAGTTAGGGTCTGCGGCAAAAAGTAGGGGCGAAGCATTCGGGCAATAACCTATCGGTGAAACCGGAGATTTTCTATCCGAATGCTTCGCCCCTACAGGACGCGGGCCGATGAAGACGCCAGGTTTTGAAGCACGATTCTCTCAAAATCTTGCACCTGTGGGAGCAAGAAAAGCCACAAAACCCTTACCATGCCCACATTTCACATTTATTCAGCCAGCCCTAGTTATTTCTAGTTTACCCCTCAATGATGCCTTTGCCGCGATCGCTCGCCTCCATCAATTAGCGGAGCCGGCCCTAGTGGCTGATACCCTAATTGGAGTGATTAATCAAAGACTGGTGCGACGGGTTTGTCCAGTTTGTCGGCTTAAACATCAACCAAAAAGGGAAGAATTAGCTAAATTTGGTCTTTCTCCCGCCCAAGCTGCTCAATACAGCTTTTATAAAGCTAATTCCCTCACTGCCGAAGAAATCATCCAAGCGCGGGAAAAAGGCAGATTATGCCGTCATTGTCACGGCATCGGTTATCAGTCCCAGATCGGGGTCTTTGAAGTAATCACGATTACCCCTGAACTGAAAACTTGCATCGCTGAGAAGAAACCCGCCGATATGCTCAAAAAAGCGGCAACACGGGCAGGATTTAAGCCTCTCCTCGCCTACGGTTTAGAATTAGTCTGTCAAGGTTATACTACCCTAGAGGAAATCGAGCGCGTCATGGCTGATGAATTAACTTTGCCCTCCCTCTCTGCCGTCAATAATCCTGAGATTCCCTCGGATGTTTTCGGGAGAATCGAGGCGATCGAGCAGTTATTACAGGCTCTCAACCGTGAATTACAGTCACTAAAGCGGGAAATTAGCCTAAATTCGCCCACAGCTTCCCCTGAGAGCGCAAATCCGACTATTCTCGACCAGGAGTTGCCTGATTTGACTAATCCAGTCCTTCCTTCCCGAAACTGGTCATCGAAAATTTGGGTCTGAAACCCCGTCGTTCTACGACGGCTTTACTGTTAAATATTAGAACATTTACGAAATATATGCTAGAATGTGAGACATGGAAAAAGCCTACTCGTTCCGATTTTACCCCACACCCGAACAAGAGTCGCTATTGCGGCGCACTTTGGGCTGTGTAAGATTGGTTTACAATAAGGCACTCCATCTCAGAACACAAGCTTGGTATGAAAGACAAGAAAGAGTAGGATATACTGAAACTTCTTCAATGCTAACCGAGTGGAAAAAGCAAGAAGAATTAGACTTTCTCAATGAAGTAAGCTGTGTACCTTTACAACAAGGGTTAAGACACCTACAAACAGCTTTTACTAATTTCCTTGCTGGTCGTACTAAGTATCCTAACTTTAAGAAAAAACATCAGGGAGGAAGTGCCGAATTTACCAA
>NZ_JACJSW010000234.1:0-28499 GCF_014698375.1 Microcystis flos-aquae FACHB-1344
TCAGTTATCAGTTATCAGTTATCAGTTATCAGTTATCAGTTATCAGTTATCAGTTATCAGTTATCAGTTATCAGTTATCAGTTATCAGTTATCAGTTATCAGTTATCAGTTATCAGTTATCAGTTATCAGTTATCAGTTATCAGTTATAATAATAAATATGACTATTAAGAACGATTTATGAAAATTAACAAAAAAAGTACCGAAAAATTTTGGGATAAAACGGATCGCCTGATGGTGGTAACAGTAGGAGGTGCAGCCCTGGGTGGATTGATCGCAGGAATTTACGGCGCAGCTATTGGCGCAATATTAGCGGCGGGCATTGAAATTAAAATAAATTTTTTATAAGGATTGCTAACATCAGTAATCAGTTATCAGTAATCAGTTATCAGTAATCAGTTATCAGTAATCAGTTATCAGTAATCAGTTATCAGTTATCAGTTATCAGCTAAAATTCCTACTATCTCCTATCTCCTAAGCTAATGAAAAAAAACGCAATCACTTTATCAATTCTCTTAATCAGTAGCGCAATACCAACCACCAGCGCAAATACAAAATTATGCGAAATAACCGGCATTCATGATGGTGACAGCTTGCGGGTATCTTGCCATAACAAACCGCTAAGACTCGCCTGCATAGATGCACCCGAACCAAACCAGCCATTCGGACAAGAGGCGACGGATTACCTAGCCAGCTTAACTGTGGGGAAAGAATTAGAAGTAGTCAATAGAGGTGACGGAGGATTTAACCGAACCGCCTCGATTATTTATGTAAATAATATAAATATTCAGGAGCGGCTACTATCAGCAGGCCTAGCCTGGTATTACCCGCAATATGCCTCGAAATGCGGCGATTTTATGGGATTAAAAAGAGCCGAACAAAGCGCGAGAGATCGAGGAGCGGGCTTGTGGAAATCAGCAAACCCGATCGCTCCTTGGGCATGGAGGAAAGGAGTACGATGAAAAACTTAATAATCTTAATCGCCTTGGCTTTTTTGCCCCTTAAAACTCTGGCAAATCCTACCCCAATCCCGCCGACAGTAGAGGAGGTAATCCCCACAGAAACGGAGCCAGTAGAAGGGGAAATTAATGACACACCAAAAACAGAAGATAACCCATTACTAAGACCTGATCTTGATTCCCTGATCGAGAATAAAATAGCCGAGGATGTTTGGAGTCAATTAAAAGGGGATCTTCCCTGCCTTGAATCCACAGAAAGCTGCATCCTACAATTACAGTCTTTAGCACTTTCTAGATCGCCGATTCTTAAAGAGATGGATGCACGCATAGAAGAGGCAGAAAATAGGATCGCCGAAGCGCGATCGAGCAATCTAAAAACTATCAATGTCAGCACTTTTAGCCCTTTTTTACAAGTTTTATTATGGGGAACTTTCCCAGCAGCGCAAATAAATAAAGATAGCCCCCTAATCGCCAACCCCCTAACCTTAATCTTTGGTAATGTACTGGGAAATGTCGCCGGGGAACTACTAGGCGGCCTGTTCAATTGGCAGGGATTACAGGGAGGGGGCGAAGCAGCCTCACGAGTAATTGCGATCGGAGATTTACAGATCAAGGTGGCGGAACTGCAAAGAAACCGGGCAGAATCAGCGAATCGGCTCAGGGAATTAGTTCTAGTAGAAACCTTGAAACTAGAAGAAATCGCTAGAGATTTTCAGATACAGCAAGAAATAGCGCGAAGAGAGCGAGCTAGAATTGAAATTATCCGGATTTCTTACCGATTTGGCCAAGGAACCTCTGAGGGATATCTAAGCCAATTATCCGGATACGATCGCCAGAAAGCTTTAGTATGGCGGGAATGGTCGCGAATGCGATCGCAGTTAACCAAAGTAAAAATCTTGGTGATTGGGGTTGAAGAAAATTAAAAAAAAATCCGCAAAAAATAAAAACTATTTGGTAAAAGATAAGAAAGGCACTTAATCTATAGATCTGAATCATGAGAAAACTTCTGATAGCAGCCACGGCTATATTCTCGCTAATCGGGACCAGCGCTCAAGCTCAAGTAGTGAAAACTGTAGAAAGCGGACGAGATGTAATTTACTCCCGTGGACACAGCCCTAATACCTCAGTTCAGCTAACCACCAATGGCGGCAGCCGACCCACAGCGATTCTAGCCAATAGCTGCGGCATCGTCCGGGTGAGCGCGAATCAAGCCACACCAGACAGTATCAATATCAATGGAACGGCAAGATCGATCGCTAATCCAGTAAGCTTAAGCGGCGCACCGGTGTGCAATGGATCGACCCCGCCATGGGACGGAGGAACGACTAGCGCAGCGCGAAGAGATCCGAGCGGGAATTTCTATTTTTCTGGATACACCCCCAGCCAAGCGGCCACCGTAGCTGTAAAAGCATCTGGCAATCGTAACGCAACAGCCAATGGCTGCGGGATCGCACGATTCACAGAACCACAGGAAGGAAATCCCTGGGGGAGCGATTTCAGCTTTACGATCGGAGGAACGAGCTACACTCTAGGATCTGTAACCTCGCAAAACTACGGGCCTATCTGCCGGAATGTCGGCAGCAGCGGCAGCCCTGTGTACTTAAGATATGAAGCCGCCAACTAATACAATCGGCCGATCTCGCGCAGCGAGATCGGCCAATATCTGGAGTGAGAAAATGCGAAAGTTTTTAATTTTGCTAGGGGTTATTTTTTTTAGTGAAGGGATTAACGCGACACCATTTCAAGGCCGCGAAATCTATCGCACCGATGATCGGCGCGGCGACTTTATCGTATTAACTGGACAGCCAAATACAATCGCAGAAGTATCGGGGACTGACAGAATACGAACCAATACCCTGAGAAAAGCTGATTACTGCGGAGTTGGCAGAGTTAAAATACCAGAAGCAACACCAGCACCAATCTTAAGAATCAATGATGGGAATCCGATCGACTACCTATCACTTCCGCAAATATCTAATTATGATTGTGCAAGGGGAGGGCTAGGCAATAATGCTTGGAATCCAGCCACCAGAACCGTTTACATCGCCAATTTAGAGCCAGAAGGCGAATTTATCTCTCGAATCCAAAGAGAAGAAGTAAGAAAAGTAGCTCTTAATAATTGCGGCTGGGGCCTAGTGCCAATGAAATATGGCGATGGTACTCTATACTTTAAGGGGCAGCAGTACAGATATTCTCAGTTACTTAGGACGGTAAGGCCGCCAGTGTGCCGACAAATTAACGGAACCTATGTAACCTATTTTGCTATTCCTTTAGGGCAGTAATATGGGCAGAAAATATCCTCTCTTGATCATTGCCTTAATCGCGATAATTTTGCTAGGGGTTAAATCCCAATCCAAAGGCGATGCAGGGGAAAAAGTAAAAATAGCCCGCTGCCACGATGGTGATACCTGCACCACCGACAAGGGAGAAAAGATAAGATTAGCTTGCATAGATGCGCCTGAATTAAAGCAGCCTTTTGGAAAAGCTTCTAGGGATCATCTCAGAGAAATAATCAAAGATAGGCCTGTAAAAATCGATCGAATAAATACCGATCGATTTGGCCGAACTATCGCTGTCCTCTACGTTATGGATAGTGGCAAATGGCAAGCAGTGCAATCGCTACAGGCTCATGCCGGCACAGTTTGGGCATTCGATCGATTTAAAAGAAATTGCCCGATCTGGAGTTCGATCGATAGGGAATTTCAAGCGGCCCAATCAAAAAAAATCGGATTATTCGCAAATAGGCGAGCGATCGAACCTTGGATATGGAGGCAAAATGAAAAGCTTAGATAAGAGCTTAGATGATAGCTTAAAAAATAGATTAGATGGTAGCTTATATGATAGTTTAGATAATAGTTTAGATGATAGTTTAGATAAGAGTTTAGATAATAGTTTAGATAAGAGCTTAGATAAGAATTTAGATGATAGCTTAGATTACAAGCTGCGAATAATAATAGCAATTTTATCGATCGCCGTTACGATCGCCTATTTTTTCTTTGTGGTTAATTACTTAAAATTATTCGACCAAATCACTTGCTACAGCGAGGCAAAATGCGATCAATTGAAATAAATCGGAAAAATTTAGTAATCGCAGGCGTGAGCCTGATCATTTATTCCCTGGCATTAGTCACCATCTGGGAGCTTTTCTATGGGGTAGAGGCAAAAGGAAGGATCAATCCCGATGGATCAGTCGAGTACCAAATTAATGATTGCAGATAATCCATATATAGTGTCTGAGAAGCTGTGTCTCTACACTATATATAGCGTTCTTTGCCCTAAATCCATAAAACTAAGAAGGACTTGCTAAAATGAATCTTTTGTCAAGTTTTCCCATTCCCATGAAGCGCGATCGTAACGGCCAAGCCAAAATTCTCAGCGATGAGGAAGTAGCAGCTATCTTTAATCTTCTCAATCCCAGAGATAGGGCTATTTTTGCAATCTGCTTATTTTGCGGCTGCCGAATCAGCGAAGCTTTATCGATCCGGGCGGGGGACGTTGGCAATGGGATGATCACATTAAGAAAAGCAAATACTAAAGGCAAAAAAGGCAGCCGATCGCTACCTATCTCTCCTAACCTTGAAAAAATTCTTAATGATTACATCAACTCGATCGCTTCCCCGAACGAATACCTTTTCCCCGGCAGGGCAGGCGACAAACCTCTAACCCGCGCCTATACCGATCTGGCATTAAGGCAAGCTTGCGATCGATTGGGATTTAAGGGGGTCAGCACCCATAGCTTCCGAAGAACTGCTCTAACCCGAATGCACGCGGCGGGCGTACCACTGCGAACCATCCAGAAAATCTCTGGACACTCAAGCTTAGGAACTTTAGCTTTATATCTGGAAGTTACGGATGAGAATATCCGGGATGCTGTGGGATTTATTTAGCGATCGCTATTGGGGGATAGTTGTACATGGCGCGTTCCTTAAAATCGATCGCTAGAGCATTAGGATCTACATTAGGGAACGCAACCTACAAGATCGGCGATCACTAACTCTAATAATGCTAAAGGCAAGATTGAGAAATATCTCTCCCTTGCCTTACGAATTTAGATTGGATTACAAGAACCCTAGAGATTTAGCGATTGCAATGAGTGCAGCGATAGCCTTTAAAAAGGGCAACAAATGCCGAACAATCAATCTCAATCTTCGATAAAAAGACCGAAAAATTGCATTATAGCGGTTCTCACCCCTATGTGGCACAGTTAAACCTTTGCTGATTAAGCTTTTCAACATTAATAATGTACCTCAATAATGTACACTTCCATTGTTTTATAAGCCCCCACAAAAAATCAGGGGGAAAATTTTGCCAAAGCAATCAAAGAACAAGAGATTCGCCACAGCCTCCCCTAACTCTTAGGTAAAATAGCATCTAATATAGTTATCTAATTAAATTAGATGTATGATATAGCTACCAAAAGCACAGGTTATGCCCTTTTGTCAACGGGGAAGCCCAGATTTAGCAATCGCTATCATTGCTTTTTGCTTAGGATTGATTCCCTTTTTGATCGACTCAGGTATTCTAAAAATATAGCCATTTCAGATAAGCCTGTTAGAAAGCAGTGACCATTCAGAACATTCTCAAGGAATTTAGAGAGGCGGCAACATCTAAACGCGACATGGGCGACAAATTCGAGCGCTTGGTGTTGGCCTATCTGAAAAATGATCCGATGTATAAAGACCGATTTCGCAATGTTTGGCTATGGATGGAATGGCCTAAGCGGAACAATAAACCAGATACAGGGATTGATTTAATCGCAGAAGAGGAAGCGACAGGGGATATATGGGCGGTTCAGTGCAAATTTTATGATCCCTACCATACCCTTGAAAAGCAGGACATAGATTCATTCTTTACCGCTTCAGGTAAATCTCCTTTCACCAAGCGCATGATCGTCTCGACGACGGATCGGTGGAGCAAAAATGCCGAGGATGCGATTCTTAACCAGAATCCCCCAGTCACTCGCTTAAGAGTCGAGGATTTAGCCGATAGTCCGATTGATTGGAACCAATTCAGCCTTAAACGTCCCCAGAAGGTCAATCTAAGACCGAAAAAGCAGTTAAGACCCCATCAAATCGATGCCTTAAACAAGGTCATGGCGGGTTTTGAAACTAGCGATCGAGGTAAGTTAATCATGGCTTGCGGTACGGGAAAGACCTTTACCGCCCTCAAGATTGCCGAGCAGTTTGCCAGTCAAAACGGCCAAATCCTATTTTTAGTTCCCTCAATTTCTCTACTCTCCCAAACCCTTAGAGAATGGACAGCAGAAGCGACGGTTAGTTTACATAGCGTCGCGGTTTGTTCCGATACCAAAGCCGGAAAACGGAAAGCGGAGCAGTCAGACACCGATGACATTCACGCCTACGATTTGGCACTTCCCCCCACCACCGAAGCCAAAACGATCGCCGCCCGTGTTCAACTACTGGCAGGCAAGCGAGATTTAACCGTTATCTTCTCTACCTATCAATCCATCCAAGCGATCGCCGATGCTCAAAAGTTGGGTTTGCCAGAGTTTGATCTAATTATTTGTGATGAAGCCCACCGCACCACCGGGGTTACTCTATCGGGAGACGATGAGTCTCACTTCCAGAAAGTACATGATCAGAAATTTATACTAGGAAAAAAACGGCTTTATATGACAGCAACCCCTAAACTATATGGGGAAACTGCTAAAGTTAAAGCCAAAGAAAATGATGCTGTAATCTGCTCAATGGATGATGAAGGTTACTATGGCCCAGAATTTCATCGCTTAGGTTTTTATCAAGCGGTTAGCAGTGGCTTACTAACTGACTACAAAGTAATGGTTTTAGCAGTTGATGAAAAATATGTTAGCGCAACCTTCCAAAGACAATTAGCAGACAGTAACAACGAATTAAATTTAAAGGATGCTGTAAAAATTATAGGCTGCTGGAATGGGTTATCAAAACGGATGGCCAGCGATGCCGATGGTCAGGCGATTTCCGAAGATTTAGCCCCCATGCGCCGAGCGGTAGCCTTTTCCCGTTCTATTAAAGAGTCGGAACGAATTAAATCCCTATTTTCGGAAATCATTGACGAATACCGCAGAACTCACCCCGACGAGGATATTCTGCACTGTGAAGTCGATCATGTTGACGGAACCCACAACACTTTAGAGCGACACCGCAAACTAGACTGGCTTAAAGAAGACACCGAGGCTAATGTTTGCCGGATTCTCTCCAATGCCCGCTGTTTATCAGAAGGCGTAGATGTTCCAGCCCTAGACGCTGTTATTTTCTTAACCCCCCGTAACTCAATCGTCGATGTGGTGCAATCGGTAGGCCGGGTTATGCGAAAGGCGGAAGGGAAAAAATACGGCTACATCATTCTACCGATCGGGATTCCCACGGATATGACCCCAGAGGAAGCCCTAAAAGATAACGATAAATATAAGGTAGTCTGGCAAGTTTTACAGGCACTGCGGGCGCATGATGATCGGTTTAATGCCATTGTTAATCAGATCGAACTAAATAAGGCACGCCCGCCAGAAATTAATATAATTGGGGTTGGTGGACGCAGTAAGGATAGTAACTCAGTAAGCGGCAACACTTCCCCTAAAGTCACCCAGCTTAATATCAATTTTCCCAACTTAGAAGAATGGAAAGATGCCATTTTTGCCAAGATCGTCCTCAAGTGTGGTGATCGCCGCTATTGGGAAGATTGGGCTAAGGATGTCGCCACGATTGCCGAGGGTCATATTTCCCGCATCAAGGCACTATTAGAAAGTGCAGAAACTCAACATAGAGAAGCCTTTGATGAGTTCTTAGCGGAACTACGGGAAAACTTAAACCCTAATGTCTCCGAAGATGAAGCGATCGAGATGTTATCCCAACACCTGATTACTAAACCTGTTTTTGATGCGTTGTTTGAAGGTTATAAATTTACGGAGCTTAACCCTGTCTCGGTAGCGATGCAGAAGATGTTAGACACCCTTGAAACCCAGTCTTTTCAAAAGGATCGAGTTACTCTCAACAAGTTTTATGAGAGTGTAAAAAAAGAGGTTGGAGGTATTGATAACACCCAGGGCAAACAGAAAATCATTGTCAAACTTTACGACGAATTTTTTCGATCTGCTTTTCCCCGCATGACGGAACGGTTAGGCATTGTTTATACTCCCGTTGAAGTAGTTGATTTTATTGTTAATAGTGCAGACCAAGCTTTAAAACAAGAATTTGGAGTTGGTTTAACGGATGAAGGGGTTCACATTCTTGATCCGTTTACGGGAACAGGAACTTTTATTGTCAGACTCTTACAAAGTGGTCTGATTAAACCAGAAGATTTAGAGCGAAAGTTCACCAAAGAATTACACGCTAACGAGATTGTTTTATTGGCTTATTACATAGCGGCTATTAATATCGAGGAAACCTATCACGGTTTACATGGTGGAGAGTATCAACCCTTTAATGGTATTGTTTTGACTGATACTTTTCAAATGTTTGAAAATGATGGTTATTTGCTAGAAAAAATATTTCCTGAAAATAATCAAAGAGTTATTAATCAAAAGTCAAGAGATATTACTGTTATTATTGGCAATCCTCCTTATTCAGCTAAACAAGAAAGCACAAATGATAATAATCAAAACTTAAAATATGAAAAGCTAGATGAACAAATTGAAAATTCTTATGCTAAATATTCTGCCGCCCAATTACAAAGAAATCTTTACGGGTCAGAAATTAGAAGCCTAAGATGGGCTAGTGATAGAATAAAAAATAATGGAATAGTTTGTTATGTAATTAATGGAAATTTTATTGATAGTAATTACGCTGATGGTTTGAGAAAATGTCTAATTGATGAATTTAGCAGTATCTACTGTTTTAATTTAAGAGGAAATCAAAGAACATCAGGGGAAACTTCACGACAAGAAGGAGGTAAAATTTTTGGCTCAGGTAGTCGCGCTAGTATTGCTGTTATCTTATTAATAAAAAACCCAGAAAAAACGGGAGATTGCCAACTTTTTTATCACGACATTGGTGATTATTTAACCCGTGAACAAAAGCTAAGTGTTATTCAACAATTTGGTGCTATTTCTGCTATTCAATGGCAAAAAATAACCCCTAATAAAAGCTATGACTGGATTAACCAACGTAATGATATATTTGAAAGTTTTATTTCTTTAGGTGATAAGAAAGATAAGACGACTAAAACTATTTTTGATGTTTGTTCAAGCGGTATTGTTACAAGTCGAGATACTTGGGTTTATAACTTCTCTTATAAAAATGTATCTACTAATATCAGCAGAATGATCAACTTTTATAACGAACAAGTATCCAAATATCTAATTTTCTGTAGCAATTCAGATACGAAAAAAATAGAACCTGACAAAATTATTGGTAATGATCCAAAAAGCATCAGCTGGTCTGCTAATCTACAAAAGAATGCTATAAAGGGCATGAAATATAGCTATGAAGAAGAATCCATACGTCAATGCTGTTATCGTCCTTATTGTAAACAGTGGTTATATTTTGATAAAAACTTTAATGAAAGACCTGGACAAACATTAAAACTTTTCCCTAACGAAACAATAGAAAATTTGGTAATTATAACTACAGGCGTTGGTTCACAAAAAGATGTTTCAGTTCTAATAACAAATACTATCACTGACTATCATTTTCAACATAATGGTCAATGTTTCCCCCTCTACACCCACGAAAAGCAAGAAAAAACAGATCAAACCTCGCTATTCACTGAAACTGAGGGTTATACCCGCAAAGAAAACATCTCCAACTCTATCCTAACTGATTTCCAAAATACCTACACCGATCGCACTCTTACCAAAGAAGATATCTTCTATTACGTTTACGGCATCCTACACAGCCCAAAATATAAAACCCGATTCGCGGCGGACTTGAAAAAGATGCTACCCCGTATCCCCTACGCTCAGGACTTTTGGGCATTTAGCAAAGCCGGACGAGAATTAGCCTACTGGCATCTCAACTATGAAACGATCGAACCGTATCCCCTCAATGAATATCAAGATTTACTCTATCTGGACGAGAAAGAATATCGAGTAGAAAAAATGATTTTTGGCAAGCGAAACAAAGACAAAACCATGATTATCTACAATAGCCACATCAACCTCTCGGACATTCCCCTAGAAGCTTACGATTACATCGTTAACGGGAAATCGGCGATCGAGTGGATCATGGAACGCTATCAAATCACTAAAGATAAGGATAGCGGCATCGTTAATGATCCTAATGACTGGTCCGATGACCCCCGCTATATCATTGACCTTGTGAAGCGCATCGTCCGGGTGAGTCTGGAAACCGTGAAGATCGTTAACTCACTTCCCCCGCTAAACGAGCGATCACCCTCTTGACTGATCGCTATTATCTCGGATAATGGCATCTAATATTATCATCTAATCTTAATTAGATACTTTTATTAGATGGTAGGTTAGATTACTTCTAAGATGCTATATAATATGTACCATATACCATCTTAGATTAAATGCTATGAGTAAAGTAATTTCCTTCTCGATCAGCGATCGATACCTAGACAAACTCCGATCGCTATACCCAGAGCTTACCGAGAATCTTGCAGCCAAGCAGTTCCTAATCGATCAATTAGATGCAGGCTTAGATAATAATTTAGATGACAAGCTCAGAATCTTAATAGAGAAAAGCTTAGAGGATAGCTTAGATGCCAAGCTAGATGATAGATTAGATGCTACTGAAAAATCGATCTCCAAGTGGATTTTAGATTTTGATAATCGGATAAAGGATATTGATCGGGAAATAAAAGATAGATCGATCGCGATCGATCATCAAATAAAAGCTATAGAGGCAAGACTAGATGAGAGCTTAGATACTAATTTAGATGATGGCTTAGATGATAGTTTAGATAGTAGCCTATACGAAAGCTACAGCGAGATTTTCAACGATAGACCAGATGAAGACTTAGATGATAGCTTAGATAATGAATTAGATGATAAGCTAGACAACACCTTAGATGATAACTTAGATAAAAGCTTAGATGATGCCACCATCGACAAAAAGCACGGCCAATCGATCGAACCAGATGGCCAATGGCTAACCTTGAAGGAAATACTAGGCCAGCGCCGGAAGGATTGGCCAAAATCGATCGAAGGCTTGCGGAAAAAGGCGATAAGGGAAGGATGGCCACGGCGAGATCGAGAAAACAGGAAGGAGTACCAGATTCCCTAAAGGATCATCGGGGCGCGCCCTACGGGCCGGGCTGTCCGGGACTTCGCTATCGCTACGGCGCTACGCGCGCCTCCCTACCGGTCGGCTCCCTCCCATCCCTCGCGCGGCGCAGCCTGAAAGCTATCCTATGAAAGATTACCGCTCTATCCGGAACCATGCCGAACTAATCAAACTAACGGCAAAGCTTTTTTGCGCGATAACCAGCCGAGCGGCGAATTTCGATTAATCCGCACGCTTGAAGCTTATCCTCGCCGCTCCGCTTGCCTTATCCCAAGCAAATAGGCTTATCGATCGCGCCGCCCTACGGGACGCGCTCCCAAGCCATGCTAAAAAACTGCCAGCAAAGCTTGAATTTGCTTCGCTCGTCGGGCGGGGGGGATATCCTTCTTACCAAAGCTTGCTGATGAAGATGCCCCCGCACCTTCTCGTTCGCGCCGACCACCCACCCCCCCGCCCCACCCGCCGCCAAGTCCTGATCTAGCAGAGGTTGCGGTCGCTTGACAGTTGCTGGTGGGGTGGTCCCCTCTGGTTGCTTGCGGACTTTGGCGCGCCTCTGAGTCCGAGACTTCGCTGCGGTCGGCTGGTGGGGGGGCGCGCCAGCCGCAGACTGCCCGCCGGGGACCTTTGAGTTTTTTTCCTTGACTGGCGCGCTGCGCGCGCCAGATAACCTCTTTTTTTTCTTGATTTTTCCCCGATAACGCGCTATAATAATAATAGTTTCGGGGAGTTTTTCTTATGTTTTCGCCTTTTTTTGTTTTTTCGATTGGATTCTCTGGCTCTCGCTCTCCTTCTCGCGCTTCTTCTGCTGCTCTTTGCGATTTACTGCCTCTTGTCCCTCCTCGCTGCCGGGTTTCGGTTGGTTGCGCGGATGGAGTCGATCGCTTGGTTCGGGACTTCTTCTCTGAGTCCCCTTCCTTGCTGGTTTTTTCGGTCGAGTCTGGGCGTTTTGGGTCTGGGCGCTCGGCCTTTGCCCGTCGGTCGGTGGCTTGCGTCCGATCAGTTGCTGCCGGCGATCGAGGCTTGCTGGTGGTCCTGCCCTCTTCCCCGGTCTGCCCGGCCGGAGTCTTCCCGGCGCGGCGCTTCTTTGGGGGCGGCTCTGGTTCTTGGGGGTCTGCCGCCTTTGCTCTTGGCTCCGGGCGGCGCGTTCTCCTTTGGCTGCCCGGTTCTGCGGCTCCCCCTGCTTGGGCTGGTATCGATTGGGAGCACTGGGAGGCTTGCTGGTGGTTGGGGGTTCCCGTTCCCCCCCCGGCTCAGTTGTCTCTTTTTTAGTTCTTTTGTACTATGCTCGGCTTTTGCTGGGCATTTTTTCTTACCTTTACCCCGATAACGTGCTATAATAAAAGCATAGAACCCAATAGGAGCAAGGATTATGGCTTACCGATGCACTCGAATCAACGAATTCACCGCCAATACTTCGATCGCCGACAGACAGGGCTACTACCTAAAAGCGAATAGCCTAAAAGAAGCTTTTGAATGGATGGAAAATCGATTCCCCGGCGAGGAATTCACGATCGAGATTTGGCAATAATTTGCTTGACTTTACCCCGATAACGTGGTAAAATAAAAGTACAAACAAAGAAAAGCGATCGCCCAACTTGCAATTATGCGATCGCCTTTCTCTAAATCAAACCAAAAGGATCTTATCATGCAATTAATTGAAGCAATGGCAACCGACCGCGCCCGGCGTGTAAATACCAAATACGGCGAAAGAACAGTGATTGATGCGGTAAGACGCGATACCGGGGAAAAAGTGACCGTATGGCGCGGTGGTGACGATGAATATTCGATCAAGCACGTGATTACGAATGCGCGATTAACTTTAACCCTTGACTCAAAAGGCAAATACTCTTTAGTAGAGGATCCTAATCTGATCAATTTAGGCCAACCACTGCCAGAGCTACCCGTAGCAGTGAAACCGGTTTCTCGCCATTTAGCAAGCAATAACCCTCCTATTCCTGCTTACTCTATCCCTGAGCCCGATCCCAATTTTTCCCCTGAAAAAAAAGTAGAAATGGCTGAATATGTGGCTAATTTAGCCCAACTTTATCAGCACTGCCAAGATAAAGCCGAAGATATAGCCCTCACTCCAGAAGATGCAAGAGCGATTGCGACGACGCTTTTCATCCAAACTACCAAAAAATTCGGACTCTAAATAATTAATAAATGGGGGGGATTAATTCCCCCTAAAATAGGAGGCAAAAATGAAGGAATTCTCAGGATTAATGAGAGTAGAAATCGAGGTAATTATCGAGGCAGAAAATCAAGGAGAAGCCGAAAAAATCTTTGATGATATTTACCCTAATATTTGTATAGAGAAGGAAGGGAGCCACAAAATTAAAATACTTGACGAGAGAAATAATCTCGATTGCATTGAATGGGAAATAAACGAAATCACATCAATAGGAGAGTAGAAAAATGCACATAAATTTAAGCACTGATGAAGCAACCAGATTGCTTAAAAAAGATGATAATGCAGATTGGTCATGGCCTGGAGCATTCGCATTGATAGAATATCTCGAAGATTTGGAAGAACAAACTAATCAGAAAATAGAATTCGATCGAACTGCTATTCGATGCGATTATTCCGAATATTCTAGCATCTTAGAAGCGGCAAAAGATTATGATTTCATCCCCCCAGAAGATAGTGATCAAGAAGAAATCGAAGCGGCTGCATTTACCTACTTTGAGAATCAGACTACTATTATCAAATTTGAAGGAGGGGTGATTATTCAGCACTTTTAAATATCAGTTATCAGTTATCAGTCATCAGTACACAATTAGGAGACTAAAATCATGAATAAACTAGAAAATCTTAGCGAATTCACTGGCACGGAAAATTACTACACTAATCCCCTTTATCCGTTTAAGTACACTGACGGGATAAAGTATGTCGCAGAAAATGGGGGGGCTTACTGGCTACTCGATGCGATCGCCTCTTGGCAACTAGAAAAAATAATCCGCCGTGATCAGTACCTTGCTGATTTGCAATTCTGGAAGCTCAAAGTTAGTGATGATAACTCAGCAGTTCTCACCTGCGAACGCGATACCGACGATATTGCTTGCGAACAAAAAATCCCTTTTACTGATTTTCCTATTCAGGAGATCCGCCTTTATTTAGTCAATATGAGCAGCGGGGGCGTGCTAATGTTGCCGTCCGAGTATTAATTTCAGTTATAGCGGTTCTCACATCTGTGTGGCACACTTAAACCTTTGCTGATTAAGCTTTTCAATATCGATAATGTACCTCGTGCGAACAGGAAACGCTATATCAGTTATCAGTTATCAGTCAATAGTACACAATTAGGAGATTACTTATCATGGAAAATTATAATTTTGAGAGCGAAATCGAAGAAACTTCTAAATTAATGCGCGAATGGTATGAATCGCTGATCCCAGAAACTTTACGAAAGCTAGATCGGCAGCTGACAAAGCTACCAAAAGGCCAGATCGGATTAATTTTTTTCAAGGATGTCAATATTAAAGCTTCCCTTACCACTCCTAAGTATGATCCAAGTATAGTTGATCAATTGAAAAATTTACACTATTTTTATGGGAAAAAACCTGCATGGAATCCTCAAAAGAAAAGATGGGAAATTGAAATTGATTTTCTTCCTAAAATAATCTTTGCTTTTCCTGATTTTGAATTATCCCCATCTCTTTTAAGCCGATTTCCTTCTATAAAAGAGATTCAAGAAAATGGCACCCGCGCCATTGCCTATATTGATTCTACAATTCAGAAATATGCAAGCGAGGATCTTATCCAATACTATGTGGAATTACAAGAGATGGGGATAATTAAAAATTACGTTGAAAATCCTGAAGAAAATTATGATTGTGCAAAAGGAATAATTTTAGGCAAGGCTCCCCGCCACGCCGAAGTACAGCCAAAAATTAAAGAATTAGCTTGGAAAATGGGATTTTCTGAATCAAATTGGGAAAAGCCAGAATAAAGTTCTTGTCAGTTACCAGCGCTCAGTAATCAGCTATCAGCAGTAAACGAACAAAACACGAGAGGACAAATCAATGTTTTTCCCTTCTAGTAATCCCATAATTGATCGCATAAATTCCGAAATATTCTTTGATCGCTCAAAGAACTTTAATCACCGATCTATCGCTTCCCTTGATTCCTATCGAGGAAAGGTACTTACTCGAATCAATCTTATTCTTACTGAAGAAACGCGGCCAGAGGAATGGTAAATAGCTAAATCGATTTAAGCCTGAAAGAATCCCTATTAGGGATTGAGACCTAACAAGTCTGAGGCACTATCTAATCCCTATTAGGGATTCCCCGAAGCATTTAGTAGGGGAAAATTTGAAAAAATGAAAGCTTTATTACTCGATCTTGATGGCACGATCCGCCGGCCTACTAGCGGAAAATTCATCGAAGATCCAAACGATCAGGAGCCAATCGAAGGATCTATAAAAACTATGAAAATTTACCATCGAGAAGGATGGATAATGATAGGAATCACCAATCAGGGCGGAGTAGCCGCCGGGCATAAATCCTTAAAAAGTGCGATCGAGGAACAGCGAAGAACTTTAGAAATATTTCCCCTGCTTTCTTATATTTACTTTTGCCCAGATTTCGAGGGGAATTTGTGCTACGGCATAAGCCGAAAAAATATAGATTTAATCCATGAAATCCGCAGAGAATTTTTAGGCCAATTTAGAAAGCCTAACTGTGGCATGATTTCCGCAGCTTTAAAATGTTTTAAAAATCCATCAAAAGCTTTAATGGTGGGCGATCAATTAGAAGATGAAGAAGCCGCAGCATTTGCAGGAATCCGCTTCTTAAGTGCTGATATTTGGAGATTTCCGCCAATTGATCGCGAATTTTAAGCAGAAAAAATCTTGCAAGTCCCCACCGTTCGCTGTGGGGATTTTTGCTAGGGGTTAAGGGACAGATAAAGAGCAATCGCCTCATCAAGAATAGCTGTGATCGTTTTCCCCTCGGACTGGGCCTTAGCCCGGACTCGCTGATCATGCTCCTTCAAAAGCCGCACACCGATCGATTTATTAGCGCGATCACCAGGATACTGATTGATCCCCTTGGGATTATTTACCGTTCCTTTTGGCGCTCCTTTACCAGCCATATCTTACCTTGCTTAAAATTCCATGATAACACGGCTAAGAAAATAGTTGACTATTCCCTGTTAACGTGGCATAATAAAAGAAGCGAAAGCCACCGAACCGGACATCTGACAAGAGCCTAATCGGTGGTAATCCCATTATAAAGACCCCACCCACCCACCCCAATCAGTTATCAGTTATCAGTTATCAGTTATCAGTTATCAGTTATCGGTGATAATTCCCACACCCCACACCCCACACCTAAAAAAACTATGAAATGCCCCCAATGCCAATCCTCAGAAACTTACAGAAAAAGCCCCGAAAGCATGATTATCTACTGCGATAATTGTGGCCACCAATGGGAGGCGGATCAAGTGATGAAATCGCTCGCATCAGCCCGCAAGCAACAAGGCCAGCATCGACTAGATATCGATGTGTATTTATGCCCGATCGATAAAAATAAATACTCTTTTGCCATCAATAAAAATGGCGGAGTCGGCGCTTTTTATGAGTTTGAATCAGACCCATATTTAAGCGGATCCTACGACTCGATCGAAGAGGCTCTAGAAGCAGGAATTAAAGAGGCACTATGAATGAAGATACAAAAGCATACATCAAAGAATGCGGCCCCAACATCCGGAAATACTGGGAACTGCACCCCGAGGAACAGGAGTGGCTCTACCCCCTGCTACAAAAGCGATTGAGGACTGCGATCGCGGTACTAGAGGCGATTAGTGATCGACCTCGATCCTACTCGGAAATCGCCAAGATTACCGGCCTCAGCGAAAATACGGTAAAGCAGCTCACTTATGCCCTAGGAGAAGCCGGGATAGGCATTCAAGTATTTAGCGAAGATCGCGCCTACTGTCCCACGGGGGGAAGAAAGCGCAATCTAAAAAAACTTGACGAAAGCAGTGTACACGGCATAGAATAAAAAAAAGGGAACCGCCACAGCCTCCCCCGCCCTGGCATCCCCTCCCCGCCGTCGTCCTCCCCCCGCTCTTGGGGAGGGGGGAGCCGGAGACTAGCACGGAGCATCAGTAAAAAATGGCCAATCCCAACCCCAGAACCGACCAACTACCCAAGCAACAACCGCGCTGGAGACACCTACCAACGCGGGCGATCCGAGTGCCGGAGATTTTGCTAGGGGCGATCGAGCGCTACGCTCGATCGCTTGATAATGGCGAAAAGACCGAAAAAGCCCAAACGATTGAAGAATTCCTCGAAACAGCCTCGATCGAGGAACTACTATCACTAAAGCAAAATCTAGAGAAGGCGATCGAGCAGGCGAAAGCTCGATCGAAGGATAACCGATTAGAAAGCGCGATCCTCTATCTCTCGAACCAATGCGACGGCACGAGAAAAGAAGACGGGCGGGGATTCAATAAAGTAGATACAGAGTTCGGCCACTGGTTAGCCCGCAGGATCGCATCGGGAAGCTTATTAAAGCATCAAGCCAAGGCCGGGCTAAAGATGATCCAGAAATATCAGAAATCCCAGCTAGAGCCAGCCGGCTACACCCTACCAGATTGGGAGGCGATCGAGGCTCAATACCCCGATAAATTCGAGAGTAAAGAAGAAGAATCCCCCTACAGAATCGAGATACTAGAAAACAAAATTGCCGTGTACGCTCCTTATGATGCCACGGGAAGATTCCAAAAAAAAGCCAAGGCGATCGAAGGATACCGATTTGATAGCAGTGATAAAAGCTGGAGATACCCCCTAGCAAAAGTGATCGAAGTGATCGAAGCCTTTCCCTCTCCCGAATACTCGATCGATCCTGAGATCGAAGGAATCCAGCTATCGATCGAGGCAGAAAGAGCGGCAGAACTGGCCGAAAGAGAGAAAGAGGCCGAAACCGCCGCCAACGATATCTTAAATCTGGTGGCAGCCGCCGAACTCGATCGCCCCCTAGCCGGGATTGGCCACCTCTTCAGCCATCAAAAGGAAGCGGTGAAGTGGCTACTAGCACACCGCATGGGGGGCATCTATCGCGGGGGAATTCTCGCTGATGATATGGGATTGGGAAAAACCCTATCGGCATTAGTAGCGGCCAGAGCAATGGCAAAAATTCACGGCTGCCCAGTCTTTGTAATCTGCCCAGCTTCTTTAAAAGATAATTGGCTCCGGGAAGCGGCTAAAGCCGGAGCTGCGATCGAAGTCTTCTCCTGGGCAAAAATGCCAAAAGCCCTGGAATCAAAAAAATACCTAGTGATCGCCGACGAGGCCCACTACGCCCAAAATGAAAATAGCAAGCGAACTAAAGAATTAAAGGCATTAGCAGATCATGAAAACTGCTTAGGAACATGGCTTTTAACAGGGACTCCGATCAAGAATGGACGACCGATTAACCTTTTACCCCTGCTGCAGATAACCCAGCACCCACTCGCGGCCGATCCTTGGGAATTTCAGAAATACTACTGCAACGCCCACCATAAAGCGATCGGAAATAAGAGCATCTGGGATAATACCGGCGCGGCTCACCTCGACGAACTAAGCAAAAAAACCGAGGACGTAATTTTACGCCGCAAAAAAGCGGAATGCCTCGATTTACCACCGAAACTGCGATCTCTAATCCCGATCCTACTAGAGGGAGAGGCCAGTAAAAACTACCGCCAAGAGATCGATCGCCATATATCCGAATACTGGGAGCGGGAGAAGCGGGGGGAAGTAAAAGAAGGAGCCGAGGCACTGGTAACGATCAATGCACTCCGCAAGATAGGCAGCCTCTACAAAGTCCCAGCAGCGATCGAATACACAGCCGAGCTTTTAGAACAAGGGCAAGCGGTGGTGATTTTCACCGAGTATCTAGAATCAGCAAAAGCACTGTACACAGCATTAAGTCAAATCGCCCCCTGTGAACTGCTCACCGGGGAAACGAAACAGGAGGAGAGGCAAGCGATAGTTGATCGCTTCCAGAGTGGCACATCTAAGATATTTATCGGCACGATTAAAGCCGGGGGAGTGGGGCTAACCCTAACTGCAGCGAATCAGGTGATTTTAGTGGATCGCCCCTGGACACCAGGAGACGCGGACCAAGCCGAAGATAGGTGCTATCGGATCGGGCAGAAAAATACGGTAAATGCCTACTGGATTCAATTAGGCATGATCGATGAGGCGATCGATACCCTGCTGGCCGAGAAGCGAGATCGAATTGAATTGGTGCTAAAAGGAAAGCGCAAAACCCTGCGCGGGCTATCAAAACCATCGGAATTGGCAAAAGAATTATTAGAGATTCTTTAATAAACCAACTTTTTAGGCCTTGTGATTGACTATATAAGTCCCGATCGCTTTTAAGAATTCCCCCAAAGCTTCGGGGGGAATCTTATCAATAAAAGCATTTAAATCCTGCGAATTATTGATCTGCACAGCGGAACCAAAGGACACCACCGAAGAGCCGCAAAAAACCACGGTAGGAGCCAGCCGAGACAGCAAAGCCGCTCGATCCTCTGGCGAAAGAGCTTTAATTTGTTCTTCAATGAAATTAATATCAGTCTTGGAATTATTAGCACTCATAAGAAGCTGCCCCCTTCGCCAGACGGCGGCCAGCAGCGATCATTAGTGCTGCAAATTCAGAAGAATCCAAAGAATTAACAAACTCTTCAGGAGAGATGGTTAGGCGGCGGGATTGGCCCGAAAGCTGCCGACAAAAATCATCAAAAAAACCAGGGCATCTCTTCTCGATCGCCAGCAAAATCAGCATAAAATCCCGCAGCCGGGGGGAATCCTCGCCATTGCGAATTCGGGAAATATTCCCAGGGGTGCGGCCAGTCCACTCGGCCACTTCTTTGCCTTGAATCCCACGCGCTTTAAGAATTTTTACAAAAGCCCGAATAAAAGGGTCTAGCTCGATTTCACCGCCAACATTATCAACACAAACGACCATTAATTAACCCCTAGCAATGATTATCTGATATAATTAACGTGACAGATTAATTAAATTAGCAATACAACCATTATGGCACAAAACAAAGAACCGCCACCAAAAGCATCTTAAAAAAGCCCAAAAAAGCAAAATAACCCCAGCAAACAAGGCTAGGGCTAAATCCCATATTTTCTATACCAATGATAACGCAGAAATTCTACCCAATCACAGTAACCGAGCTAACGAGCTTATCAGGAAAGCTGACAGAGACAGAGATCGTAATCTATCTGTACTTAATGGCCGCCAATCCCTTTGGCGATCGCTTTCAAGAGTTCGATACCTCAGTAATCGCGGAAAACTTAGACGTAACGCGGCGCACAGTTCAGCGAACCCTTAAAAAACTGGAATCACTAGGCTTAATCGAGCTTGAAATCAAAAGCTTCACCTATCGCCGGACAAAAGCATCAAATACAGAAGAGCTTGACGATCCTAGGATCGCCAAGCGACAGCAGGATCGCCAAGGCGACAGTAGGATCGCCTTGGCGACAGTAGGATCGCCAGAACGACAGCAGGATCGCCAAGGGGAGCTAGAACCCTTACAGGACAAAGGTTCGGAAGCCTCTAAGACTATTAAGACTATTAAGACCTCCCAGACCGCAAAGGATGAGGCTGGTGATGATATTTTTTCAGAGGAAAAATTAACCCCTAGCAAAATCTCCCAAAAAATAATTGATCAACTTGTGGAATTAGATATTCCAATCAATAAAAAGATCGAAGAAGCGATCGAGAAATATGGGGAGTGCCAAGCAGAAAGAGCGATAAATCACATAAAAGAAACTAGAGCAACAATAAAGAGTAAATACGCCGTATTTCTCTATCAAATCTCCCAAATACAGGGGAATTCAAGCAAGGAACTATCAAAGGAATTTCTCGAATGGTATCAATACGCCAGAGGAGAAATCACGGAGGATATTCCCCCAGAATTACTGCCACGAGATCGCCATGGTGAGCCTTTGATCAGAATGCGATCGAGGCCAGGGGAATTAATCGCATGGCAAAGAGCTAAATCAGGAGAAAGCTTTACACGCTGCACAAGAGAAGAATTAAGAGCATCCCTAGAAAAAATAGCACCAGATTTCGCCCAAAAAATAGATAAATACAAAGGAAGGGCTAAAAATGAACAGCAATAATTGGTATCATTCCCATTCTTTCAATTTTCGCGGCTTAACGTGGGAATTTACCTACATAGAAGCTACAGCAAGCCGCACAATCGAAGCAACAAAACCAGACGGGACAAAAATTTATCTAAAAATCCCCATCAAGGAGACGACTAAATTTGCCTATCCCCTTGCTTGGTTGGAGAAATGGGAGCAAAGCAAGGGAAAACGAATACTTCTAAGAGAGAAAGCAGAATCGAGAACCCTGTTTGAAATGGAGTTAACCCCTAGCAAATCACCCCACGACGAAACTGAAAAAACTTTGCTAGGGGTTAACGGGAATAAGGAAGCATCGATGGAAGAGTTAACCCCTAGCAAATTACAGCAGGACGAAACTGAAAAAACTTTGCTAGGGGTTAACGGGAATAAGGAAGCATCGATGGAAGAGTTAACCCCTAGCAAATGTCTGTCATGCTCTCTCTGCCAGAGGATTTCGAGCATCTTGCTTACCTGCCTAGCCAGCCCGAAATATTTTACAGAAGAAACCGCGAAGGAATGCGAACGATTCACTCCCATAAAGCAAGCCCAGAGCGAAGCCGAAGGATTTACCCTGAGTGAAGCCGAAGGGAATCTAGAAGCAATACCCAAGCGCCCACGACGGCGACGAGGAAGCGGATCGGGGACTTTTATCACCACCTACGCCAATCATGGGAAATATGGGAAAAAGTACCCGCAGATATCCTATCAAGTAGAGTTCGGGGGTAAGAAGCGATCGATCTATGTGATCGCTGAAAAGATCGAGCAGATACAAGAACTCGATCGCCTAGGCAAGCCAATCAACGAGATTCTGGAGGCGATCGATTCACCCAAAGCCCGGAAAGTCTTAAGAGAGTATAAAGATTTTATGGAAAGCAAAGAGGAAAAAATTTAAACTAAAATCACCAAAATTCCGAAATCAAGAGGAAAGCCTGTGATATTTTTCCATAAGGCAAAATCGGACTAAACCGCTTTAACCCTCTAAATTGAGGAATTTCACCCCTACCCGAAAAATAAATATTTGGGTAGTTTTAAAAATTATAGGGATAAAAGACATGGAAAATACAAAAGAATTACTCTCGGAATCAAAAGGGGAATTGATAGGGAAACTAAATGAACGCTACGGAATTGGCAAGAGCGTGACCTATAAGCGCCTAGAATTCCTGGAGATAAGCATTCGGCAAAGCGAAGGAATAAGCTTTCTATTTTCGGCAGAAATTAAAACCCTCGATGATCTCCATGAGTGGATTAAGCAGGGCAAGGCAATGATCCACTTCCCAAAACCAGGGAAATTGGCAATATCAGAATCAGGCTCGATTGATAGCGTGGCGGATTCGATCGAATACACGACCGCAGAGGAAGGGAACCAAATCAATCAACTGATCCGCGTAGCTCAGGAGCAGGCGGCAGGGTTGCTCATGGCTCAGAATATACTAGCGGCTCAGTTCAAAGATAATCCTGATCTACTGCCAGAAGACCTGCGATCGAAGGTTCGGGCTACGGAGGAAGCTGTAGCCCCAAAGTCGATCGACCCCGAGAAGTACGCGCTAAATCTGATCGCGAGAATGAAAGCCGCCTAAGTCTCTACGATCAAGAGCTTAGGGAAATGATCACAGCGATCGAGGCGGGAAAATCAATACTGGTGGTGGGCGAAGCTGGAAGCGGCAAGACCACCCTGGCCGAGACTTTGCTAGGGGTTATCGGCCAAGATTACCAAATAGCAATGGCTAACTATAGCGGCAGCACAGCGGCCACCCTGAAATCGATCGCCGAACAGTGGGAAATCGACGCGACTGACGAGAAAGGAAAACCCCTCAAGGGGGACGCACTTAAACAGGAGATAGCGAACAATATTAACGATCGCTATCTTTTGATCTGTGATAATGCCCACCGATGGGCCGCCTCCCTACTGTATTGGCTAGAAATAGTGCAAGAAACGGGAGCAATCCTCGTGCTTTTATCGATCGCAGAGATTAAAACTGGCATCTTCCTAAAAATGTCAAAAATCGAGCTAGGCCGCCTCAGTGAGGCACAAATCCGAGAAATCATGTTTCGCGAAGCCATAGCGATCGATTTCTCGTTAACCCCTAGCAAAATAGCCCGCCTACAATCGATCGCTGGCTCTAATCCCATGCTGGCCAAGCAAGCAGTACAAGAGGCGAAACTAGGCCGACATTTCCCAGAAGGAAAAGGAAGCGAATACGTCAACGTCGCGCCCTTTATCAATGCCATTTTTACAGCCCTAGGGATTATCCGATTTGTCGGTTTGGGATTGGGCGATCGATCATTATATATTTTCGGAGGGATAGCAATGCTGATCGCAATATCCCTGCGCTATATGGGAATAGGCTTAAATCAAGCCGCAAGAAGAAAGCCTTTAGGAAAAAAATAATATGATGGCCCTCACCCACGCCGCCCTATCCGTGGCGGGAACTACTCTACTATTAGGCGAAATTACGCCCCTAGGCCTTGGATTATCGATCATTGGCTCCCAACTTCCCGATCTCGATACCACTAAATCAATGATGGGCAGAATTTGTTACCCGATCGCAAGCTTCATAGAACAAAGATACTCACATAGAACCATCACCCACTCACTAATGGCGACGGGGATTATCGCGCTGATCTCTCTACCGATCGCCTATTATTTCTCCCTGAAACTTTGGCTATGTTTACCCTTGGGACATTTACTATCCTGTTTTTCCGATACCTTTACTAAGGAAGGCGTGGGGCTATTTTATCCCTCACCCGTGCGGGCGATCTATGGGAATAATCCTAATTTCAGATTGCGAACCGGCAGCACGATCGAGTATTGGGTGCTAGGTCTAGCGATATTACTCTCGATCTGGTCGATCAATCTGCAATCATCGGGCGGATTAATGCTCTCATTTAATCAATTGCTAGGGGTTAAAGATGGCGTGGAAGCCGCGTACAATCGATACGGAGCGGATCATCATATCTGGGTAAATATCCAAGGAAATAAGGTAAGCGATCGAGCCTCGATCGATAGTCGGTTCTTTCTGATCGCCCAAGAGGGAACAGATTTTATAGTACAAAATGCCAAGGGAATCTACAAAACCGAGGATCAAATCACTATCAGCCGGATCACCGCCGAAACAGGAAAGACGGCCACCACCCGCGAAAAGGTGATCACCTTTAATGATGATGAGGTAACGGGCATACTGCAAGCCTTCGCTGATGAAACAAGCGGCATCTATCTAAGCGGCAAGCTAGAAATAGATGAACCCGATGATATTTTCAACACCAACCCGCCCGACCAATACCCGACCCTAACCAAAACTGGAAACCTGATCGATCTCTCCTACTGCCCGATTGAGAAAGCGATCGAGATTTTATCGGGGCAATTTGGCTATGGAACCCTGACAGCAAGAATCATCACACCAGCCCCCTTCAACTGACATGATCCGATCTATTCTTCTGGCTGTACTACTAACCGCACCGATCGCACTGGCACAGCCGACCTCAACCACAAACAAAGCCCCAGAAGCGGAAATAAACTTAACCCCTAGCAAAAGCGCAACACCCAAGCGCCTGAAAATCAACCTATCAATCGCCAATACCAACGATCTTAAGGTGAGAGAAGGGGATAAAGTCACTAGGGGGCAGGTAATCGCTGATCGTGATGGGGAGCGATCAAGGCTTAACAGGGAGCGAAGAGAAACCCTGCTATCGATCGCCAAGATCGAACAAACACCAGTACCGCAATTAAGAATCTCCCCCCCCATCCGGGAAATCCCACCAGCCAGCTTTGCGATCGAGGAAGCGGCAATACAGCAAGCAGAGCTAAAATTCTCCCAATCTCAGCGAAATTATCAAAGCGCCCTCAGTAATGATCCTTTTATCACGGCCCGGGCGAATGTGGATTTTGCCAAAGCAGCGATCGAGCAAGCCTATCGGGAAGTGGAGCTACAGCAGAAAAAAATTGAAGCTATAGCCCAAGTCAAGGGCATCCCAGCCGAAATGCTCGAACACGAGACAGAAAAACTTAAAGAAGTGCGATCGAACTGGGAGAAACGCCAAGCAGAATACAAGTTTAGGGAAGCCGAATATAAGCAGGTTCAGCAAGGGCGCACCGAATCCATCAGCGCACTAAAGGAAGCAGTAGAATCCGCGAGAGCGGAGCTAGAAATCGCTCAAGCAAGGCTAAGAGCCGCCAAAGAAAGCCAAAATCAGAGGGAATACGAATATCAGATCGCTATAGCGCGGCGGAATGAAGAGGCTAATCAATCTGCTATCACCGTATCCCAGCAAAATCTCGATCGAGAGTTTAAGCTCACTCAGCTTAAGGAGAGAATCTCCTCGATCGATGATCGGTTATCCTCGATCGCCGTCGTTCGATCGCCTTTTGCCGGATCAATTAAAAGGATAAAAATCGAAAGCCAGTCCGATAATACTCTCAAAGTTACAATCTCACTAATCACGAATTAATCAGTCATCAGTTATCAGTTATCAGTTATCAGTTATCAGTTATCAGTTATCAGTTATCAGTTATCAGTTATCAGTTATCAGTTATCAGTTATCAGTTATCAGTTATCAGTTATCAGTTATCTTGAAGCACCGAAGCAATTTTTGTGATATACTGACGCAGAAAAAGGGTTTCTTTAAGAAACCCTTTTTCTTGATAGCGGGTGATGTTAACAATTATTGCGCTTGCACTTGCTGGCTAATCCCAGAGTTAATAATAGTCCGAAAAGAGTATCAGGTTCAGGAACTTTGGCAATATTAGTAAGCTTGATATTATCAACTAATAAAGCTGAATTTACAGCAGCATTTCCTCCCCCTGTCTTATCCACATCAACTACCCCAAACCCTAAAATATAATTTCCAGTCACCGATATTGGTATCGTGTAGGTTTGATAACCTGTTTCTTTCGTTAAATGGGAAAAAGAAGGATTGACTGGAAAACTAGATTGAGTATCTGCCAAAGAATATAAAGTATTATTAAGGGTAAAAAAAGCGAAATCGTTGTAATCTACATCAGCCGCATCTTCATCAGTCAGAAAATTCCAAGAAAAGCTGAAAATATCGCCAGCATTAGCAGTAATAGTCTGTTTAATAGCGGAGCCTTCAACAACCGATAGATTGCTTAACTCATTAACTGATAAGCCGAGAAATGATTCTAAATCATTAGCATTAGTCAAGGATTGATTGTCATCACAAGCACCGATAAAAAGACAAGTTTGTAACACTGCTTGATAATTTCCGTTAACCGGTGTAACCTGAAAACCTGAAGTTTCAACGCTCGCTTGTCCACTGGTATTCCAGTCAGAAAAATTACCAGTTTCAAAACTTCCATTGACAACAGCGGCGTGGGAGGCTTCAAGATTAGAAGCCAGCAAACTAGCAACAGTAATTAAGGTTAAAGTTGGGAGTTTAAACATGAGTAATTTTCCTGATATATGGTTAATTGTGAGATGGTATATTTCGCTGGCTGTTTACTTAAGCTTGAATTAAAATGTCATTCTCATTTAGCACTGGGATACCGTTGAAGTTGGCAAAAAGTGCGCCATTACCTAAGCCATTGCTTGTCCCATTTTGATTGTAGAACAGATTACCTGTTGCTAAATTGTAAACGATTTTAGCACTACTGGAACCAACTAGATTTAGTTCGTTAGCAGCATCATTGATGGTCGCAAATTCAGCGGTTTGTAAGCTATTACCGACGGTACTGACAAGAGCATTGAAAGAGGTTTTACTCAGGATAACTTTGTCACTTCCTTTGATAAAGTCGCTGATACTATCAACTCCAAAATCACTGGTATTAAAGATAGCACCACTGCCAAAGAGGAATGAGTCGCTGCCATCGCCGCCGGTGAGAATATCATTTCCTTTTCCACCAATCAGGGTGTCGTTACCGGCGCTACCGATAAGGGTGTCGTTGCCATCTAATCCCTTGAGTAGGTTATTGCCGCTGTTGCCGGTGATGAGATTATCTAGGTTGTTACCTGTGCCGTTGGTGTTGTCATTGCCTGCTAAGGTGAGGTCTTCGATGTTGACGGTGAGAGTGTAATTGACAGAGGATTTGACGGTATCTTTGCCTTCTCCAGCATTTTCGATGACTACATCGCGGCTGCTATCGACAATGTAGGTGTCGTCACCGGGACCGCCTGCGAGTCGGTCATTTCCTATGCCACCATCGAGAATATCGTTGCCTTCACCGCCGTTGACGCTATCGTTACCAGCACCAGCATTGATGTGGTCGTCGCCGCTAGTACCGTTGACGGTTTCACTGCTACTGCTACCGTTGACGGCGTTGAGGACGTTGAGGCTAAAGCTATCGTTGGCTTTTTCTCCGGCTGAGTCGCTGGCGATTACTGTCAGGTTATAAGTACCTGAAGCAGTATCGGAGGGGGTGCCACTGAAGGTACGGGTAGCGCTATCAAAGGTGATGCTACTGGGGAGGACTGTTCCTGTGGCTAGGGTGTAGGTGAGATTATCTCCATCTACGTCGTTGAAGGTATTAGGGGGAATGGTGAAGCTGAAGGGTTGTCCTTCGGTGGCGGTTTGATTGGCTATTTTCTGTTGTAATGTGGGTGCATCATTGACAGATGCAACTGTTATGGTGAAGCTATTGTCAACAGTTTTACCGTTGGATGTTCCCCGAATTGTAATATTAGCTATCCCAGATTGATTGTCTTGGTAGTCGAGGGTTAATTGATTGTCAATAATAGTAGCGGTGACTAATCCCGGATTACTATTGACGAATACTGATTTAACAATTAAAGCGATGTCATTGTCGATGTCAGTGAAAACGTTAGTTAAATCAATGACGGTATTGGCTGCATCTTCGTCAACATTGACATCTGTAATGGGATTGAGGACAGTTGGTGGATTATCGACTGCACCGACAGTTACCGCAAAGGTATCATCAACAGTTTTACCGTTGGATGTTCCCCGAATTGTAATATTAGCTATCCCAGATTGATTGTCTTGGTAGTCAAGGGTTAACTGATTGTCAACGATGGTAGCGGTGACTAATCCCGGATTACTATTGACGAATACTGATTTAACAATCACATCTCCATCAACATCACTAAAGACATTAGTTAAATCAATGACGGTATTAGCTGCATCTTCGTCAACATTGACATCTGTAATCGGATTGAGGACAGTTGGTGGATTATCGACTGCACCGACATTGACAACGAAAGTATCGTCAACAGTTTTACCGTTGGATGTTCCCCGAATCGTAATATTAGCTATCCCAGATTG
>NZ_JACJSW010000235.1:0-5329 GCF_014698375.1 Microcystis flos-aquae FACHB-1344
TGGAAACTATCTCATCAAATTAGTTCCCCCATAGAACCCCCTTGAGCCATCTGGCACACTTTTCTCTTTTTGTCAAATTTTATGTTAAGAAAGATGTGACTAATGGATAGCTTAAAAAGGGGGGAGAAGAGTTCATAGTAGGGTGGGTTAGACGGCAACAATCTAGGCGTTAAAGTCAATCTAACAATCCGTCGTAACCCACCGCTTTAGTCCACCGAAAGGATATTTGATTTATGTTTGAAAATAAGATTGATCTGGTTTTACGCGCGTTAAAGGAGATGTTGGGATGAAGGATTGGCCATCTGTCGCACTAGGCGATATTTTTGAAATTGCTCGTGGTGGTTCGCCAAGACCGATTCAGAATTTTCTGACAGAAGAACCTGACGGTGTAAACTGGGTAATGATTGGTGATGCTTCGGATAGTTCAAAATACATTACACACACTAAAAAGCGCATTTTGAAGACTGGTGTTAAGAATTCACGCATGGTCTATCCGGGTGATTTTTTGCTTACGAATTCCATGAGCTTTGGCCACCCTTATATCATGAAAACATCTGGTTGTATTCATGATGGATGGCTTGTTTTAAGTAATAAAAAAGGTGTTATTGATCAAGATTATTTTTATCATCTACTAGGTTCTGATCTAATATATGCAGAGTTTTCCCGTCTTGCTTCTGGTTCAACTGTAAAGAACTTAAATATTGAGATAGTTAAAGGGATTAAGGTATCCCTCCCACCCCTCGAAGAACAGCGAAGAATTGCGGCAATTTTAGATAAAGCGGATGGGGTGCGACGCAAGCGCAAAGAGGCAATTCGGTTGACTGAGGAGTTATTGCGATCAACTTTCCTAGAGATGTTCGGTGATCCTGTTACTAATCCGAAAGGGTGGGAGGTGAAGCGTCTCGGTGAAATATGTACAAATTTTCAAAACGGAATAGGAAAAAATAGTGAACACTATGGTCATGGCTCTAAGGTTGCAAACATATCTGACTTGTACGAATGGCATCGTTTCATTCCAGAAAAGTATTCACTTCTCGACGTAACTCCAAAAGAGATTGAAAAATATAGTCTCATGAGAGGAGATCTGCTATTTGTACGTTCTTCAGTAAAGCGTGAAGGGGTTGCTGTATGTTCTGTTTATGATTCTGATGAGATTTGCCTTTTCAGTTCATTTATGATCCGAGTCAGGCCGAGGACAGACCTGATTAATCCAGAGTTTTTATCTTTAATGCTTAGAACTCCACCGATGAGAAATAGACTGATTTTAGGTTCTAACACATCTACAATCACTAATATTTCACAGCCAGGATTATCCAAAATTGAGGTCGTTGTTCCTCCTATCAAGACACAAAATCTAATTACAAAAGTTACGAAAAATATCGAAGAATCTGTTCGGTGTCATCTTCAGGCGCTTGAACAATCCGAAAATCTCTTTAATTCCCTTTTACAAAGAGCATTTAGAGGGGAACTGTAGCCATGGTAGCCGGCGGATTACTGCCATAATCTTGTGGGAAATACCATTAAAAAAGACCGTTGGACAATTAACCAAGATTCCTATCATCTCACACTGTCACGCGGGAAAACCCTAAATAAAATAACCGAACTTGCTGTTTTTTTATATAACTGTTAAACAATAATCAGGTAAAATATAGAGATAGCCAAAACTTTGGGAATAATAAAGTTATAGACTGGGGAGCGCAATATGGACTCAAACTTCTCCTTCCTGCGAGATCAATTCCCGACAATCTACGATCATGCCAGCCAAGCGGAGGGATTAGTCTTCAGTAACCCCCGGGCCAGTTGCTTCTATACCCGTTTTGTTCTAGAGCAAATGGTCTGCTGGCTCTATGAAAACGACCCCTACCTGCAACTGCCCCGGGACAATAGCCTAGGCGCTCTCATCCACGAGCAAACCTTTAAAGATAACCTTAAACCTGGACTTTTCGGCAAAATTCGCACCATCCACAGAATCGGCAACAACGCCGCCCACGATACCAGCACCATCAGTGAACGGGACTCCCTGCACCTGATCGAGGAACTATTTCATCTCACCTACTGGCTGGTGCGCTACTATGGGCAGAATGGGCGAAAATTGGGCGATATTAGCTTCGATCGCCAGAAGATACCCCCGGCCGCACCCCCCGCTCCCAAACAACTGCAAGACCTGGAAAAACGCCTGTCCCAAAGCGATGCCCTGCGCCAATTGGCCGAAGCAAAACAGCGCCAAACCGAGGCCGAACTGGCAGCCGCTAGGGCCGAACGGGATGCCCTCCTCGCCCAAAATCGAGCGATCGCTGACCGGCACGACTACAACGAAGCCGACACCCGCCGCTACCTGATCGATGTACTACTCCAAGAGGCCGGCTGGGATACCAAAGCAGCCAACGTCACCGAGTTCGAGCTGCAGGGGATGCCCATCCAAAAGCCCGGAGATACCGGACGCGGTTTCGCCGATTATGTACTATGGGGCGACGACGGCAAACCCCTCGCCGTTGTGGAGGCAAAACGCAGCAGCAAAAGCGCCGACAGCGGCCAACAGCAGGCCAAACTCTACGCCGACTGCTTAGAAAAAGACTACAACCAGCGCCCCGTTATTTTCTACAGCAACGGCTACGAAACCTATCTCTGGGATGATCTCGCCTATCCCCCCCGTCCCGTCCTCGGTTTCCTGCGAAAAACCGAGCTAGAACGGCTAATTTTCCGCCGTTCCCACCGTAAACGCCTCAGGGACACCGCCATTAACGAGGATATTGTCGGCCGTCCCTACCAGAAAGAGGCCATCCGCCGCATTACCGAAACCTTTGAAGAAAAGTGCGCCCGTAATTCCCTCTTGGTTATGGCCACCGGAACCGGCAAAACCCGAACGGCGATCGCATTGGTGGAACTGCTCAAGAGTGCCAATTGGGTAAACCGAGTCCTGTTTCTGGCCGATCGCAATGCCCTATTAAAGCAAGCCTATCGAGCCTTTCAGCGTCATCTACCCAGCGTTACCGTCCTGCATCTGACCCGCAGCAAGGACGTGACGGGGGCTAACGTCCTCTTCTCCACCTATCAAACCATGCTCAACGCCATCGATCACATGGATGCAGAGGGGCGAATCTTTGGGGTGGGTTATTTTGACCTAGTGATCATCGATGAGGCCCATCGCTCCATTTATCAGAAATACGGCGAAATATTCGATTATTTCGATGCCCTGCTGGTGGGGCTAACTGCCACGCCGCGCTCGGAAATAGACCGGGACACCTACCGCATTTTCCAGCTACCCCAGGGCGTGCCTACCTTCGCCTACGAGTTAAATGATGCCGTTAGGGATGGCTACCTTGTCCCCCCCAAGGGCGTTACTGTACCGTTTAAGTTTCTGCGTACTGGGGTTAAATACAGCGATCTAACCCCGGAGGAGCAGCTAGACTACGAGGAGAAGTTCCGGGACGAGGAAAGCGGCGAACTACCGCAGGCAATTAACGCAGCTGCCTTTAATGACTGGTTGTTCAATATCGACACCGTGGATCAAGCATTAGAATTATTGATGCAACGGGGGCTAAAGGTCAACAGTGGCGATCGATTGGGTAAAACGATTATTTTTGCCCGTAATCACCGGCACGCCCAATGTATCTGCGATCGCTTTAACAGTAACTATCCTCACTACAAAGGCCATTTCGCCAAAATTATTGACAGTCACGACAATTACGCCCAGAGTCTGCTCGATGACTTCAGCGAGGTCAACAAAGAACCGATTTTAGCCGTCTCGGTGGATATGCTCGATACCGGCGTAGATGTGCCGGAAGTGGTCAATTTGGTCTTTTTTAAGCCCGTATTCTCCCGGGTGAAGTTCAATCAGATGATCGGGCGCGGGACCCGTCTCTGTCAGGATTTGTTCGGGCCTGGCAACCATAAAACCGAGTTTCTGGTCTTCGACCTCTGCGGTAATTTCGAGTATTTCGAGCAGGATATCGATGAAACAAGCCAGAAAATACCTGAAAGCCTCACCAGTCGCCTAGTGAAACATCGCCTCGAGTTGGCAACCCGTCTCGCTCCCTCCAAGCCAAGCGCGACACCTAGGGCAAGAGAGCAGTCCTCTACTTACAAAGTCGATCGATCCGGCGACCTATACACGAGTTTGCTCGATGCACTCCATCAACACATCGCCACCATGCCCCGGGATAATTTCCTCGTGCGTCGTCGCTTGCCGCAGGTGGAGACCTTTAGTCAGCGCCAGCGTTGGAACAACCTCAGTCAGGAGGACGCGGCCACCATTGCCGACTCCTTGGCCGGTTTACCCAATGGTTTGCCCAATGAGGATCCCCTGGCCAAGGAATTCGACCTTCTCTGTGTGAAACTGCAATTAGCCATTCTCAAGGCCGACCGTAGTTATGAGCGATTGCGGGACAAAGTGCGGGATATTCTCTTTCAACTGGAGACTAAGCCCGATATACCGATGATTAAGGGGCAATTAGCCTTTATTCGCGAGGTGCAGGACGAAAGCTGGTGGACCAGAGCAACGCCGTCAATGGTGGAGGGGATTCGGGTGCGTGTCCGGGATCTGGTCAAGTTTATTGATCGCCAAAAGCAGCAGATCGTGATCACCGATTTTGTCGATGAGATGGGGGAGGTGCAGATTGTCGATATTCCCACCCATCAGACCGGTTTTAGTCGCGAACAGTATCGCCGGAAAGTCGAGTCCTATATCCGTCAGCATCAGGATCACCTTGCGATCGCTAAGTTGCGGCGCAATATCCCCCTAACGGACAGGGATTTATCTGCCCTAGAGGAGATGCTATTTTCGGCCGCAGAAATTGAGAGCCGTCAGCGTTTTGAGGAGGTCTTTGGCCGGACGAAAAGCCTCAAGCTCCTGATCCTGGAAATCGTCGGACTCGATCCCGCAGGGATCCGCGTAGCGGCACGCCAAGCGGCTAAACAAGCTTTTGCCCGTTATTTGCAGGGGACAAACTTCTCGGCCAATCAAATCCGTTTTATCGAAAATATCATCGATATCCTCACTAAAAACGGAATTATGAATCCGGGGGCGCTCTACGAGCCTCCTTTTACTGATAACCATCCCGAAGGTCTAGATGGGATGTTTAATGATGGGGAAGCTGATCGGATCGTCTCGATTTTGCGATCGTTTAATGAGTCCGTTGATGCGGTTTAAGAACAAGCGCGGATGAAGAAATAAAAGCATGAAAACTGACACGATTTTTTATCAACTCTTTCAATCATTCCCCTCTATCTTCTTTGAATTAATTCAACTCCCTATCAGCGAAGCCAATAACTACCGCTTTGACTCAGTGGAAGTCAAACAACTTTCCTTTCGTCTCGATGGAGTCTTTCT